>CAJOIB010000081.1 GCA_905234705.1 uncultured Selenomonadaceae bacterium
CTCTTCCAACTCTTGGCTGGGGTGATAATTCGACATGCGCGTATTTGTAAAAACGTCCAGCAAAACTTTAACGCTCTTGTTACTGCGCCCAACCGTATTAGTCACCGGCATGCCAAAAATTTTCTCAAGTTTTTGTTCGTCAATCTTAATGCCGTGCCGCGCCGCTTCGTCCATCATATTCAAATTGATAATCAGCGGAATACCATTTTCCAAAAGTTGAACCGTCAAAAACAAATTCCGCGCAATATTCGACGCGTCAACAATATCAACAACTATATCCGGCTTGTTCTCGGAAAAATAATCGCTGACAACTTGCTCTTCCTGCGAACGGGCGTTAATCGAATAAGTGCCTGGCAAATCCACCACCGAAATTTTTCTGCCCTTATATTCGACAAGCCCAACTTTTTTATCAACGGTCACGCCAGGCCAGTTGCCAATCTTTTGCCGCGCGCCGGTCAATTCATTAAAAATCGTCGATTTACCGGTATTCGGATTGCCGGTCAATGCTACAGAAATTGCAGCCATAAGCTTATCACCCCTTTATTTAATTTGAGTAACTTGGATACTGGCGGCGTCGTCCCTGCGGAGCGCCAAATTGTATGAGCGAAGTCTAAGCGCAATAGGATCTCCCAGCGGCGCGGAATTTAAAATCTCAACGCGCGTACCAGGAATTAACCCCATCGTCATTAAACGCTGTTTCAGCGCCGATTCGCCAACTTCATCAATTCTCACAGTCATTCCAGGATTTGTATCTTTGAGCGTCATGTTATCACCTCTGAAAAGTCTAATCGTTAATCAGTTTCATTTGAAATTATAACAAGCTTGATAAAAATTATCAATAACTTTTTTTTAGAAAATAAAAATCTCCAGTCGCGCCTTGCAACCGGAGATACAAATTTTTTAGCGAACGAATTTTGCGGTACTGCCGAATTTATTTTTCGTGACTTCCAATCGAACGGGGATTCGGCTTTTCAATTCGTCAACGTGAGAAATGATACCGACGAGCCGCCCGCCGCTTTGCAAATCAATCAGCGCATTCATCGCCACGTCCAAAGTTTCGCTGTCCAATGAGCCGAAACCTTCATCAATAAAAATCGTGTCCAATTTAATTCCGCCCGCAGTATTTTTGACAACAGCCGCCAAGCCCAGCGCCAAACTCAGCGACGCCAAAAAAGATTCGCCGCCCGACAAAGTTTTAACATCTCGCGCAGTGCCCGCGTAGGCGTCAAAAATTTCCAAATCCAAGCCGCCGCTGGTTCGACGATCCGTCACGCGCTCCTTGTCCAAAAATTGATAGCGCTCGCCGCTCATTTTACTAAGCCGCTCATTCGCCTCAAAAATCACGTCCTTGAAAATCGCATTGAGATAATACCGCTGAAACGAAACTTTTGAATTTTTGCCAGTCGCCGCGTCAGAAAGTCGTTGCCAAATCTGATAATTTTGCTTAGCCGATTGAATTTTTTTGTTCAATTCGCTGATTTTTTTAGAAATATCGTAAAGGCGTTGCAAATTATTTTCCAGCGTCGTCATTTCAGCAATCGCCGCGTTATGCAAATTCTGCGCGACGGTTTTGTCACGTTTCAGCGCGTCAATATCGGGCTTGGATTTACCAGCAACTTTGGCGGCGGCGTCATTGCAAGCATTTTCCGCAGATTTAACTTCGCCTTCGCATTTGGATTTTTGATTTTCGAGACGATGAAATTTTTCTTCAGCAATTTTCCAGGCGACGTCAAGATTTTGCTTTTCGCGTTCGACAACATTTAAATCTTCATCAATTTTGTTAGGCTGTGTCAAATAAATTTCTGGAATTTGCCGCTGCATTTCTTCAACAGTTCCGCGCAATTTCTCAAGTCTGCGCGTCGCCGCGTCAAAATTATTTCGCGCAGGTTCAATTTCCTGTAAAACTTGATTGGTGAAAATTTCGCCGCTTTGTAACCGCGCTTGACAGTCTTTCAATTTATCAGCTTTTTCATTGGCAGAATTAAAAATTTCCTGCGCCTGAGTGAGCGCCAACGCATTTACTAATTTCTGCAACAAAATTTTTTGCGCTTCGATTCTACCGCCAATATTCGTCACAGATTGATTTGTCAATTCGCGTTCCCTTTCGCGGCGCTCTAAAATTCTTTCGGCTTGAGCAATTTCTTCATCAGTCGGAATAATTTCGTCAGTGACAGTTGGGTTAGGGTGATGAAGTGCGCCGCAAACCGGACAGGGCTCGCCGTCAATAAGACTTTCAGCCAATTTCGCTGCGGTACACATTTTCTGAACAAATTGCAGGCGCTTAAGCTCACGTTGCGCCGCGTCGTAATTTTTATTTGCGGTTTCCAAACGTCCCTCGGCATCGTGCAATTCGCGAGTCAGCCGCTCAATTTCACGCAAACAAGCCTCACGTTCCCGCGCGTCCTTCAAAGTTTGCTCGGCGCTTTTCAAATCTACATCCGCGCCTTGCAAAGTCACCATTTGCCGCTTTAAATCCGCTAATCGACTTTCATAATTTTGCCGCTTAGTTTCAATTTCGCGCAGTTTATTTTGCGCCACATTCCAATTTTCTTCCGCGGTCGCTAATTCATTTTGCTTTTTTCGCAATTCAGCCAGCGCCGCATTAACTTTTTGCAAATCGGCGATTTTATTTTCCAATTCGCGCCGTTTAGATTCTTCAGCTTGCCGCTTTTCGTACTCAATCTGTGCGACGGCTAAATCCGCGGTAATTTTTTTAAGGGCGGCTTGAGCATTTTGTAAATTGATATTGGCGGCGGCGAGATTTTCAAATTGTTTGGTAAGAATTTCACCCGCATTCCACGCCGCAACCGCTTTATCCGCAAGAATTTTCGATTCAGCGCATTTATTTTTTGAAGTTTGCAAATTGGCGGCGACCATTTCAATCAGCGCGGGAATATTTTCGTCGGATTGAATTTCGCCGATTTCGCGCGCATTCTCCAGATAATTTCTGTGCTGTTTATCAAGGTCTTCGAGAAGATTTTTAGCGGCGGCGGATTTATTTTTCAATTCGGTTTCAATAGTTGCGTAAAGATTGGCGTTGAAAATGGCGTTGAGAATATCGCCGCGGTCTTTTGATTTGGACATAAGAAATTTTTGGAAATTGCCTTGCGGAAGCAAAATAACCTGCCTGAATTGTTCGACGCCGAATCCGATAATTTTTCTAATTTCCTGAGTGACGTCGCGGGCAGAGCGCGAAATTAATTTGCCGTTACGATAAAGTTCAGCCTCAGCCTTTTTATCGGCGATACCGCGCGGCATTTTGCATTCGGGATTGCGGCGCACTTTGTAAATATTATCGCCAAGCGCAAATTCAAATTCAACTTCGGTGGCGAGATTGGGCGGAGCTTGATTAGAGCGCATCATCTTACCGTCGCGCCCGCCGCCCGAACTGTCGTCGTAGAGCGCATAACAAATCGCGTCGAGAATTGATGTTTTGCCCGCGCCGGTTGCTCCGTGTATCAGAAAAAAATTTTCACCGGCTAAACCTTTTTCAAAATCCAAATTGACAGTTTCAGCGTAAGGTTCAAACGCCACCATTTTCAATTTAATCGGTCTCAAAGTAAAATTCCCCCAGAATAAACTCTAACATTAAAGAGGCGCGCACGGACGCGCGCCCACCGCGCGCCAGTCACGTGATGTGACTGTAGCGCGGAATTTTTCTTTCTTTGCTAGGCGTTTCTTGCTTTTTTCTAAAAAGAAAGAAATGCCGCACTGATTAATTTCCTGTGTTATAATTCGCCTGTTACTTTTGAAGGGAGTGAATTTTCATGTCCGCTTATTGCGAGATTTGCCATAAAGGTACAATGTCCGGAATGAACGTGAGCCATTCGCACTTAAAAACTAAACGTAAATGGAAGCCGAATATTCAACGCGTCCGTGCAATTATAGACGGCGAAATTAAACGTGTCAATGTTTGCACTCGTTGCCTTCGCTCCGGTAAAGTTAATCGTGCTATCTGATTGCTTGCGATTCTTAAAAAAAATGCCTCGTTCACATTGCGTGTTCGAGGTTTTTTTATTTCAAAAAGTAATTCGCGATTCAAACATTCTATTCCACGGAAATTCAACCTTAACATTTTTTGAAATGCCGAAATCCGGAATATTTTTTCTGGCAAAATTGGTAAGCATTTGCCCGCTCCAATCAGCCGCATCATAACGCTTATTATTCAGCGAACTGTAAAAACCATCGCCTTCAATCCAGGAAAGTTGCTCAGCAATTTTCGTCCGAACATTCGCTTGATACGCCCAATCGTCCAAATATCGCATCGTCAGCAATTCTCGCTTAGCCTTTTCAGTCATTTTATCAGCCAAAATGCCGCTACTCAATACAAAACCGCTAGAATTGGTCGGCGTATTCCAACCGGCATAAGCTTGAAGTTTGAAAAGCAAGCCGCGCGTCTTAAGTTGCTCCATAAGCGCATTGTCCGCGCCATTTGCAAAGGCAACGTCCGCCAACGCAATTTTTTTGCCGTCCTTGATATAATTATGCACGCCGCCAACAAAATAATCAGTGCCATCGCGCTTTTTCGTGTTGTTAATCGGAAAATTCGCCTCGTGCGTCTTGCCGTCCGGATTCGTATTCACCGCCAAAATAAAATCTGCGCGATTTTCGTCAAAAATGCGAACAGCGCCCGTAGCTAAAAATTCAGCATTAATCGAATCGTCAATCGGCTCGTCAGAATACGCCGGAATCGTCTTGCCGCCCGTGCCCCTGTTGTACATCACAAAAATTTTCGGCTTATCGCCGCTGTAGTCATTAATGGCGCGCGTCAACAACATCAGCCCAATTTCGTCAATGCCGGCAATGGTCTGGTATTTGCTCTTGTCAAGATTTTCGCCGTACTTAGCCAAATGCCTCCCTTCCATATGCGTTTGTGAATAAGGCGCGTTATCATCTCGCCCTAAAAGTAGGCAGTCAAAAATTTTATCGTTCGCCATATCGATTAGCTTTTCATTCGCAGAAAAATTTTTATCGCGCCGGTTCATCCAATCGTCAATCGCCCGCGCAGGTATCAGCTTTTGCAGAAAATTAATTTCCTTAGTTTCGCGCGGCGTCAAGCCTTCCAAATCAAGCTTATCTTTCAGCGCGGTATAGCG
Source organism: uncultured Selenomonadaceae bacterium (assembly GCA_905234705.1). Lineage (GTDB taxonomy): Bacteria > Bacillota > Negativicutes > Selenomonadales > Selenomonadaceae > Quinella. The sequence continues at coordinate 5,097 of CAJOIB010000081.1, forward strand.
AAAAATATTTGCGCCGTAATTGCGGTAATAATCGGGCTCTTCATAGCCGGAAGCATCGCCAGAACGCGGCGTTCTCATTATCGAGCCAAAAACATATATCGGCAAATTTTTATGTTTCTTGCGAAATTCACGAAAAAGTTCAGCGCGTTCCAAAATCAGCTGCTTATCGTAATTGTGCTTGCGCGAAGAAATTAAACTGCCATAGAGCATTGAATCAGACGAAATAACCGCCGCCCGCACGTTGCTTTTCATATTCATATCGAGCCATTCCCAGAGCCTGTCCGGATTGCCCAAATCTTCACGGCTGCCCAAAAGTTCCGGCGGTGGAACTATAACTTTGTAGCCCGCGCGCTCAACAACCGCTATGGTTTGTTCGTCAACAATCGGGCGGTTATCGTGCGGTATGTATAGAATTTTTTCCTGCGTGCGTTTAATTTTAGCTTCGGCGTCGGGCGTCGCGCTCAATATTCCCAATAAACTCATCGCCACGCCCAATATTTTTAACGCCTTCCTCAAAAATATTCCCCCTAAAAATTTATTTCTTGACAGTTTTTTTAGCGGCTTCCTTATTAGCGCGAACATCGCCCCACAAATCGCGCGCTTTATCATAAACTTTCGGCTCGCTCGTACGAACTTTCTGGTCGCCGATTATTCGCGAAAGGTACTGCGTGCATTTCTCATAATCCTTAAGCCGATAATAAATCGCGCCGATAAGATAAACTACCGCCGTATCAGTCAAGCCGTCAATCGGATAACGCTCCTTCGACAGAGATTCATTGTAATAATCCGCCGCCTTCAACATAAATTCGCGCTCCATATCGGCGTATTCTTCGCCAACAGAACGAAACACCCACGCCAAATTTAAATTGTAAATCGCCTTTTTGGAACTCGGCGCGCCAATCATATCCAAAAAAATCAGTGCCAGCTCATAAGAAGCGACGGCGTCGGCAAATGTGCGCTTTTCTTCAAATTCAATATCCAAATCTTTCTCTTGAAGAAAATTCCAAAGTATTTCGCGATGTTTATTGGGCATATTCGTGGTGAAAGCTTTTTCGTCGCCCGCGAAGCCGCAATGTTCGCAAACCCAAATTTTATAATAGTACGGATTGAAATCTTTGTAATGCACGCATAAATCTTCGTCGCGCCTTTCGACAACCAGCCGCGACCGCGTCTTTGTAATTCGCGTTTCCTGCATACATACCGGACACGGCTTTTCAACCACGAATGTATAATCTACCGCCACCGCCTGCACTCCCTTCTTAGGGTTTAGGGGCAAGGGGCTAGGGATTAGTGTAAAAATCACTATTCCCTTTCCACTGTCTACTATTCCCTATCTTAAATACTTCTTGCAAAGAGCCTTCAATCTGCCCGCGTCAGCATCTAATTGATAATCCGGCTTCAAGCGCCAGCCCCAGTTCGTTCCAACCGTGCCAGGCGTATTCATTCTACTACGACTGTCAAGTTTCAACACATCCTGCATAGGAATAATCGCAAAGCGCGAATCCGACGCATAGGCAAATTCAATTAATTTCTGGCAAACATCATCGGGACGACGAACATCAGCGCCCAACAAAGCCGCTATCGTCGGTTTGCTCAAATTGTCAACGTCTTCCATAAACCAGCCAACCGTCGTGTTGTTATCGTGAGTGCCGGTATAGGCAAGGCTGTTTTCCGGCGCCACAAAGCCAATTCGCCCGTCTTCATTGAAGTGCAATTCAAACTGCAAAATCTTCATGCCAGGGAAGCCGCAATCTTGCCGCAGCTGTTCAACTTCGTCCGTGATAAAGCCTAAATCTTCCGCAACAATCTTTGCGCCGTCGCCAAATTCTTTCTTGATAACGTCGAAAAACGGCTTGCCAGGTCCTTTAATCCATTCGCCATTAATCGCATTTTCAGCATCGCCGTCAACCGACCAATACGCCTCAAAGCCGCGGAAATGATCAATTCTGATAATATCAACCAGCTCATAAAGTTTCTTGAAACGCAATTTCCACCAAGAATAATCTTCAGCCTTCATTTCGTCCCAATCATATTGCGGATTGCCCCAAAGCTGACCGGTCGGGCTGAAATAATCGGGCGGTACTCCTGCAACTTTTTCGGGGCGACCTTTCTCGGTAAGCTGGAACAATTTTTTATTCGCCCAAACATCCGCGCTGTCAGCTGATACGAATATCGGCATATCACCAAGAATTTCAATGCCGCGCTCGCGGGCGTATGCGTGCAATTTCTGCCATTGCGAATCAAAAATGTATTGCTCAAATTCGACGTACATAATGTCGTCAGCAAGTTTCTCGCGCAGTTCGGCTAAAGTTTTTTCGTCGCGCTGCTTAATGTCTTCGTCCCATTCAATCCAATAAGCGTCGTTATTCTGCTTTTTAATCGCCGCAAACAGCGCGTAATCTTCCAGCCAATAATTTTCCGCCGCACGGAATTTTTCAAAATCAGCTTTGAGTTCAGCGTCAGTCTCAAGTTGCGCCTTGAAATTTTGATACGCAATTCTCAGCGCCGCATTTTTTAGGCTTATAACGCGCTCAAATTCGACTGTAGCCGCCTTTGATGGGGTCTTTGGTATATTTATATCACCTTCGCGCAGAAACCCCCTTGAAATCAAATCGTCGAGCGAAATAAGCATCGAATTGCCGCCAAATGCTGACGGCGATTGATACGGCGAATATCCGAAACCTACCGGATTCAGCGGTAAAATCTGCCAAATCGTTTGTCCCGCCGCCTTCAAATAATCGAGAAATTCAAACGCCTCTTTGCCCATATCGCCAATACCGTATTTCGACGGCAAACTGGTCGGGTGGAGCAAAATTCCTGCGCGACGATCGTAATTTTTCTTGAGCGGCACGTGGTGAAGTAAAACGCCTTCCAGCGGCTGAAGTTTGAAATTAACGCGCCCGCGAGTTACCGGATATTGGCGACTAAGATTTTCGCTGTCAAATGCGTCAACAAAAACGCCGCTTGCAAAATCGCTAACGTCAAATGAAACTTCGCGCGCCTCGTCAGTCGAACGATTGAACGCCACTAAAAACGAATCATTTTGCGCTTCCTGGTCGAAAACATCTCTGCCATTGCGGATAACGCGCGCGTAAGCAAGCACATCGCCATTCGACGGCAACGGCAAAAATTCACCCGTTTGCAAAACTACATTCTGGTTGCGAATCGCTATGTATTTTTTGTAAGTGTCAAGCAAATTTTTATCGCCGCCGTCCCAATCGTACGGTCTGCGGTTCGTCGGATCTTTGAAACCCTGCATTCCAATTTCGTCGCCGTAATAAACGCACGGCACGCCAGGATACGTCATTTGCCACAAAGCCGCCATTTTCAAGCGCGCTTTACCAAGTTTTTCGTGTTCAGCGTCAAGCCTGAATTTCGTTTGCTCAACCGCCGGCATCTTGTCATAATATGGCGCTTCGCCAAAAATCGTAACCGGTCTCATAATGTCGTGGCTGGCAATTAAATTCATCATCACGTAGAAATTTTCTTTCGGGTAATTCTCGCGCAGGCTTTCCATTCGTTTCATACAAACGTCGCCGTCAATCTTGCCCAAAATAAAATCGAACAAATGAGCGCGCCAAGGATAATTCATAGCAGAATCCATTTCATAACCGCACAAATATTGACGCTGGACGCCGTAAGCAATCTTATTCGAGGCATCTTCCCAAACTTCGCCAATCATAACCGCGTCCGGATTAATTTTTTTCAATTCGGCAAAAAACATCTGCGAAAATTCCGCGGGCAATTCGTCAATGACATCGAGACGCCAGCCCGAAATTCCTTCGCGCATCCAGTGGTGCAAAACGCTATCATTGCCGCGAATTATAAAATCCATATACGACGGCGTAACTTCGCGGACATTCGGCAGAGTCGGGAAATTCCACCAACTTTCATAATCATTCGGGAAATTTTTAAAACTGTACCACGAAAAATACGGCGAATCCTTCGACTGGTACGCGCCCAATGAATTATACTGCCCATTTCGGTTAAAGTAAATGCTGTTGCTGCCGGTGTGGCTAAAAACGCCGTCGATAATTATGCTGATCCCCTTAGCCGCCGCCGTGTCAATCAAATGTTTAAAATCTTCATTAGTGCCGAGAATCGGGTCGATTTTGTGATAATCGCCGGTGTCGTAATGGTGGTTGCTTTCAGATTCAAAAACTGGATTAAAATAAATCACCGAAACGCCGAGTTCCTTCAGATAATCCAATTTGCTCTCGACGCCGCGGAAATTGCCGCCGTAAAAATCGTAAGCAACAATCTCGTTAGTATCAACGTCTTTGTAATAGCAGGGCTCATCTTTCCAGCTGGCGTGATAAACTGCGCCGCGCTTTTCGATAATTTCATTGCCTTCGCGGTAAAATCTGTCGGGGAAAATCTGATACATAACCGCGTGCTTAAACCAATCGGGAGTTTTCGCGCCTTTTTGGTAAACGGTGATTTGAAATGCGGGCGGCGCGTAATCTTGATAAAGCTGACCAACGCCGCCGAGTTGCTCCGGATTGTTGCCGTAATAATAAGTTTTATCTGCCGTGACGATTATGAAGTAGTACCAGACCAGCCCGCCATTTTCAGGCATTGTAATTTCAATCGAATAAAATTTTTCTTCAGAATCGGTTTTATCGCGCGTGGTAAGATTCGACCATTTTTCACCAGTGCCGTCCGCCCAAGTGTGAAGTAAAACCTGCCGAACAATTTCCTTAGTTTTAATGCGAATACCGAGCCGAATGTGACTGCCAGCCTCCGCCGCGCCCACTATCGAGCGGTAATAAATGTTTTGCGAATTGTGCTCAACATTGCTATTATCCATAAAATCAGCTCCTCATTTATGCGTGTAATTTTCAAAAGTTTTCAATATGCTCATCAAATATTCTAAATCGGCGCGATCTTTCCAAGTGCGTTGAAGAGCAATCAGTTGCTGAATCAGATTTATACTAGCCTCGCGCAGATTTTCAACAACAGGATAATTCAAAACCAAAAAATTTGGCAGCTCGCTGAAAAATAATCTCAAATCCGGAATGGCAACTTGCGTATGTAAAGTTTTGTAAATTGCATTGAGCGCCGCTTCTTCAAAAAAATTTCCGGCTGTTTCGTCCAAAATATTTTCGCGCAGATGCGCAGCCAACGCGCGGCACGTCAAAAAAGTTTCCAGCTTGCCAGCAAAAAAATTTAGCGGGATATTCTTTGCAAAGGTCGACGACAAATTCATCAGCAACGCATTACAAACTCTATGATAATTAATTTCTAAATCAAATACCCCCCCGTGCGATTTTCGGGCGTCACGATATTTTAAAATGCTATCGTCAAAAATTTCGTTGCGGTCGTGCGCTAAAAATTGTTGCGGAGTACATCTTGCATTAGAATCTGCATTGCCGCGTTGAATTTTTTGGTCGTATTCTTCGCGTGATTTGGTGTTGTAGTGGTTAATGGCAATTTTTTCATCGGTAACAGGATAATTAGCCCAACTGGGAATAATTTTTCCGGTTTCATTAATCGCAAAATAATTATCGAATAGAAAAGCAAAATGTGGATTTACAAATAACCTAATTCTGCGCGGATTGGCAATGGTTTTGATATGGGCGTTGCCGGTGATATTATTTTTTTCCGGAACATAGTCACCGCCGCGCCAATCATTTGGAGCGCGCCGAGTAAATCTTTCTAAAACGCCGCGGCTGTAATCAGCTTTTTCTTGAAAATTTGAGCCGAAACAATGCCAATTAACACCAAGAGCTGCCGCATTCGGTTTATCGTACAAAATTTCGTCGACAACTTCAACAATACTTTTATTGCCCTGCGGAAAAATAAATTCGTCGCCGTCAAGAAATGTCATATATCGGCAAAAAAATCTATAC
>CAJOIB010000082.1 GCA_905234705.1 uncultured Selenomonadaceae bacterium
AATTTGCAACTTCCTCCGCCGTGACAATCTTAGCCTGCAAATCTTTGTTTCGCACGCGGTCGGTAATGTCAATCATAAATTAATCACTCTCCTAAATCGATACTCGAATTTGATAAATCTTAACACGTTGAAATTTTTCAGTCAACTGCATAGCCAGCTTTATTTTAGCCGAATTTGTGATATAATTTATAAAATTTTTAAGGGGGCTTTTTATGCAGGTACGCGGGGCGCTAATGCTTTTAGGCGCGTCATTTTTCTGGGGAACAACTTTTGTCGCGCAGATGTCGGGAATGGACGGGCTCGGACCATTTTCGTACATGGCGGCAAGATTTTTCATAGGATTTTTATCGCTGTTGGCAATTTTAATTTACACGGCGAAATTGCGAGCGAAAGAGCGTCGCGCAGGTAAATATTCACGCGGCTTTTTAATCGGATTAATCGCGGGAATATTTTTATTCGTGGCGAGTTCGATGCAACAAGTTTCAATGCTGTACACCACGGCGGGCAAAGCGGCTTTTATAACCTGCCTGTACATAATGCTCGTCCCGTTGGGTGCGGTATTTTTTGGAAAAAAAATTCTGCGCGAAAATTGGATAGGCGCGGCGCTAACGTTAATCGGCTTATATTTTTTGGCGATAAATGAAGAAATTTCGATAAACCGCGGCGACGTGATATTATTTTTCAGCGCGTTTATGTGGGCGGCGCATATTTTATTCGTCGACAAATTTGCAAACAAAGTTGACGTAATGGAACTGGCGACGGCGCAAATTTTCACGGTAATGGTGTTCAGTTTCTGCGCGATGATGCTGCTGGAAAATCCGACGCTCGACGCAATGATAAACGCGGCAATTCCGATTTTGTATGGCGGCGTTATGAGTTCGGGCGCAGCATTCACTTTGCAGATTTACGGGCAAAAATACGCCGAACCTTCAGCGGCGGCAATTTTAATGAGCTTTGAATCAATTTTTGGCGCAGTTTCAAGCTGGCTGATTTTGGGTGAAGCTATGACTGCACGAGAAATTTTTGGTTGCGCGTTAATGCTGGCGGGAATTTTCGCCACTCAATGGCGCGTTATTACCGGTAAACATTGAAGGAAATTTTTAAAAGGGCGTCGAAATTATGAATAATGTTGTAGAATTTGAAGAGGACGGTATTATGGACGCGAACGAAATTCTGATAGGCGATTTAATCGAAAGTAAAGCCCCGTTGGCGCGTACCGTTGTTAAGATAAAAGTTTTTGGCGTGGGCGGCGGCGGCGGCAGCGTTTTAAAGCGCCTTGCTGAAAATGATTTTAATGATGTTGAACTGGTCGCCGTGAATACCGATGCGCGCGCGTTGAATCTTTTCGTTGGTACGCCGATTAAAACTGTGCAAATTGGCGATAATCTGACGCGCGGTCACGGCACGGGCGGGAAAATTGAACTCGGCGAAGAGGCGGCTAAACGCGACGCTGAAACTTTAAAACGTATGATGACGGGCGCGGATATGATTTTTATTACGGCGACAATGGGCGGCGGTGCTGGAACTGGCGCTGCGCCGATTATTGCGAAAATTGCTAAGAGCCTCGGAATTTTAACCGTTGGCGTTGTTACTGTGCCGTTTACTTTCGAGGGAAATAAAAAAACTCGCATTGCCAATGAAGGTATTATCAAAATGCAGTCGAGTATGGACGCGCTTGTCATTGTCAAAAACGATAATCTGATGAAACTTTTGGACAATAAGCGACTGTCGGTTGTCGACGCCTTCAAAGCGGCTGATACAGTGCTCCGGCAGGCGATTCGCTGTATTGCCGAATTGATTTTGAATACCGGATTTATCAATGTCGATTTTGCGGATGTTACGACGATTTTTCAGCAAAGCAGTTCGAGCGATGCGATTTTGGGAATGGGTCAGAGCAATATCAATGCGGTTAAAGCGGTACAGCAGGCGCTTGAAAGTCCGCTGATTGATCGCTCATTGAAGGGCGCGCGCGGAATTATTTTGAATGTTACCGGCGACGAAAATTTGAGCCTGCACGAAGTCAACGACGCCGCGGAATACATTTACAGCCAGACCGAAGGCGAAGTGAACATTATTTTTGGCGTGGTTATCGACGAAAAGATGAACGGCATTATCCAGGCAATGATTATCGCCACGGATTTTGAAGATAGTATCGCGCTAAAATCGCCGCAAATGTCAATGCCGCGCTCGCGCATTAATATTCCCGCGCCGCAATTTCCTAGTAGAAATCCTGCGGAGAAAAATCCTAATGTGATTCCGCTGTTCGATTTCAAACGTGATAAACATGATTGACGAAAGATTTCAACGGACGCGGCTATTAATCGGCGAAGAAAATTTTTCAAAGTTACAGGCGGCAACGGTAGCGATATTTGGAATAGGCGGCGTAGGTTCATTTACAGCCGAGGCTTTAGCGCGCTCCGGAATTGGACACTTGGTTTTAATCGACAAAGACAATGTTGACATGACGAATATTAACCGGCAGATTCACGCGCTCACTTCGACGATTGGTAAATCGAAGGTTGAAGTCCTGCGCGAGAGAATTTTTGAGATAAATCCGGCGGCGAAAGTTGACGCCATTCAGAAATTTTATCTTCCCGACGAGAGCGCCGAGAATTTTTTTATTTGCCAATACGATTATGTTGTCGACGCGATTGACACGATAACCGCGAAAATTAATTTAGCCGTGGAATGCAACAGCCGCAAAATTCCGCTGATTAGCAGTATGGGCGCGGGCAATAAATTAAATCCGGCGCTGTTCAAAGTGGCTGACATTTACAAAACGGCGGTAGATCCGGTTGCAAAAGTTATGCGGAAAAAACTTCGGGAACGCGGCATTGACAGTTTGAAAGTTGTTTACTCTGAAGAAATTCCTAAAAAAATAGACGCGGGCGATTTGACCGGCAAAGTTATTGGGAGCGTGGCGTTTGTACCAAGTGTGGCGGGCTTGATATTGGCGGCGGAAGTCGTACGCGATTTAACCGAAAACTTTAAATGAAAATCTTTGGAATTCATCATAAAAAATTCTTTTCAAAACAAAAATAAATTATTAAAAAATTTTTTGATTGGAGGGTTTAAATGAAAATCAGTATAATCGGCTGCGGGCGCTGGGGCAGTTTTCACGCGTGGTATTCCAGCAAAATTGGGCACGACGTGATTTTGTACGGGCGCGCGGGCTCTAAAAATATGCAGCGGCTCAAAGAAACCGGCGGCAATGAATATCTCGAACTGCCGGAAAATGTTACCTTGACTGAAAATCTTGCTGAGGCGATTGATTTTGCCAATGTCATAATAATTTCAATCGGCACTCAAAATTTCCGCGGTTTGCTCGAAGAAATTAAGGCGCTGAATATTAATCTTGACAAAAAAATTTTCGTGCTGTGTATGAAAGGTTTGGAGCGCGGCACTGGTAAACGGCTGTCAACGATTTTTCAAGAAATTTTGAATCCGGCGAAAGTGGCGGTTTGGGTAGGTCCTGGTCACGTTCAAGATTTGGTCGCGCGTTATCCGAATTGTATGCTGATAGCGGCGGCTGACGAAAATTTGACTCACGAATTGGTTGAAATTTTTAAAAGTCCGCTGATTCGCTTTTACTACGGCAAAGATTTGATTGGTATAGAAATTGGCGCGGCGGCTAAAAATGTTGTAGGAATTGCGGCGGGAATGTTGGACGGAATGGATTGCACCAGCTTGAAAGGCGCATTGATGGCGCGCGGGACGGCTGAACTTTCGCGGCTGATTGAGGCGCTCGGCGGCGATAAAATGACGGTTTACGGGCTAAGTCATTTGGGCGATTATGAGGCAACGTTATTTTCAAAGCACAGCCGCAACAGGAAATTTGGCGAAGAATTTGTTAAGCACCAGAAATTTGACAAACTCGCTGAGGGCGTTGACACGGTCGAGGCGCTAATGGAGTTGTCGAAAATTACGGGCGTTGAATTGCCGATAAGCCGCGCTGTTTATAAAATTTTGTATGAGCAGGGCGATCCAGAAGAGCAATTAATGTCGTTATTTATTCGGGCGACGAAGTCCGAATGGTTGTGAAAAATTTAGGGGGTGGCGTAAGTTGAAAATTGGAGACAGAATAGTTTATCCTATGCACGGCGCGGGAGAGGTTGTCGGGGTTGAAGAAAATGAAGTCGGCGGCGTCACAAGTTCGTACTATATTTTAAGTTTGTCGATGGGAAATTTGAAACTTATGTTGCCCGTTGACAAAATCGAAGAAATTGGACTGCGCGATATCATTGACAAATCGCAGATACCGGCTGTGGAAAAAGTTTTGAGCGGGCGCGCTGAGCGAATGCTGGGCAGTTGGAACAAACGCTACCACGCGACCGTTGACCGAATGAAAACCGGCGATATTTTGGAAGTGGCGGCGGTTGCGCGTAATCTTTCACGCCAGCACAAAAAGCGCAAAATTTCCAGTGGCGAGCGGCGTTTAATGGAATTAGCGCGGCAAATTTTAATCAGCGAATTGGTTTACGTTTTCGACAAGCCGCCCGAAGATGTAATTACCTGGGTGGATAATTGCATTGACAAAAAGCTTGACGACGAAGACGAGATTATTCTGGAAGATTAGGGGGATTTTTATGGGCTTGTTCGACGACATGATTGTGGCGAAAATGAAGCCGTATAATCACACGCCGCCGAAAGTTAAAAATCCGGATGATGAGCCGATGGACTTTTTAATTATTAAAATTTGACAGATTAATTTTTTGAAAATCTAAATTTAAATCGTGCGTGATAACAATCAGCGTGCGATTTTTTTGTGTGCAATCGGCGGTAATTGCGGCGATTAAATTTTCAGCGCAAATTTTATCGAGACCGGCTGTTGGTTCGTCTAAAATCAAAATGTCCGGATTTTTAGCAAGGGCAATGGCGATTTGCAAACGCACGCGTTCACCGCCCGAAAGATTCGCGCCATCTTCGCCAATAAATTTATCCGCGTCGAAATCTTCAAGCTGACAAATTTTCAGCGCGGCGGAAATATTTTCATCGCTGGCGTAAATTTTAAAATTCGCGCGTATCGATTCAGCAAAAATATAATTCATGGCAGTGGCGGCGGCGATTTTTCCATTGACAGCAACAATGCCGCTGTTCGGCTCAAGAATTTTCGTCATCAAATAGAGCAGAGTAGTTTTGCCCGCGCCGCTCTCGCCGGTTATCGCCCAATGCTCGCCGCGCCCGATTTGCAAGTTAAAATTTTTAAAAATCAGCGAATCGTAGCCAAAATCCACGTTGCGAAATTCCACAGCAAAATCAGTTTTAAATTCCTGCGCGAAATTAATCTTTTCGTCAAGCGCGGGAATTTTTTTATAATTGCGGACGGCGCTCGGCACGGCAGAATAAATTTCCAGCGCGGCAATTAAAATCAGCGCCCAAACCGTGAGTTCAATTTTCCCAACGTTCGCGCAGAGTTCAAACAAAATCGCGCAGACGCCAGCAACTATCAAAATATTTATCAGCGTATCGTGATTAATTTTTTGCGCTTGAATTTTCATTTGAGCGTCGCCGAAATTTTTAGCCGCCTTGTTTAATTTTTCAATCGCCGGAGCTGTGCCGTAAATTTTAAATTCATCGCGGGCGTCGTTGAAGTCTAAAATTTTTCCGCGATAATCTGAATCGTCTACTTCAGCAAATCTTTTCGGCACAAGCGCAATAAAAAAAATCGCCAGCGGTATTAGTGATATGTGAAATGAGAAATGTGATATGAGTAAGATTGTTACAAGCGCCGCCGTCGAAATTGGCAAAACTACGCGCGGTAAAAAATCTTTCAGCAAATCCGCCGTGATTGTCAATTCGTGTAAAATTTCGCCTTCGCGCAGTGAAACTTTCGCCGCCGCCTGTTTGAAAAGTTTTTCGCGCAGTTCGTCAAACACTTTGAAAATTATTTTGTGCGTTAAAAATCTGTCAGCGTATCGCAAAACCGCCCGCAAAATTCCCGCGGCTCTTACTAAAGTTATTCCGATTGACAACGAACTGAGCGGCGGATGCAACGCGGCTGACGCTATCAACCACGCCGCCGCCGCCATTAATAAAATTTCCGATAGCGCGGCTGACACATTCGCCAATATCGCCGGTAAAAATTTTCTCACGATAATTTATTCCTAAAAAGCCACGCTGCCACCGGCAAAGTTACTGCCGCAACCGCTATCATCGGCACAAAATTAAATGCTATGTCCGAAAATCCGCAGCCTTCAAGATACACGCGCCGCAACGAATCAAGCGCAAATCTCAGCGGGTTAGCGTAAGTTGCGATTTGTAAAACTTCCGGCATTGTGGCTATCGGCGTTGCGAAGCCCGACAGCAAAACCATCGGTAACAGCAGGAAAAAACAATACACCATAACCTGTTGCATGCTGTTAGATATTGCCGAAATTGACAGCCCAATTCCCGTGCAACTCAGCGCGAATATAAACAGCGTCAGCAGGATTAGCAAAAAATTGCCCGCAAATGGTATTCCGAAAAAATATCTGCAGATTAAAAATATCATAATTGCTTGGATAATTCCGATTATCGACGGCGCAACCATTTTGCCGATTAAAATTTCAAACGGTGACAGCGGCGTCACTAAAAGCTGGTCGAATGTGCCTTGTTCCCTTTCGCGCGCCACCGATAAGCCCGATAAAATCATTACTTGAATTAAGCTCATCATTCCCATTAGTCCAGGCAAAAAGTCCCAGCGCGTTATCAGATTCGGATTGTACCAGGAAATGACGCTAAGGTCGATAATTCCGCGCGGATTAAAATCGTCAACAATCCTGCCAACGTAACCGGCGGCAACCGCGGCTGTCATTGAATTTTTACCGTCAGTTATAACTTGAATTTTGCCTGCGCGATTTTGTAAAAGTTCACGCTCAAAATCCGGCGCAATAGTAATTACAAGCAGCGCCGCGCCAGAATCAATCGCCTCGGCAATTTCATTTGTGCTCGCAAGATTTTTAACGCGCTGAAATACGCCTCCGCCTTCCAATTTCGCCAAAAAATTATCCGCGCTCTCGCTGTGGCTCAAATCTAACAGCGCATACGGCACGCGCTCAAGATTAAATGTCGCCGCGTAGCCGAATAATAAACTTTGCACGATAACCGGCACGATTATAATCATTCGCGTTTTGGGGTCTTTCACGTTCGATAAAAATTCTTTGTGAATCATACAGCGCACGCGATTAAAAAAATTCATCACTCTACACTCTTTCGCGTAATGCGCAACGCTAGACCTATAAAAAATATCAGCACCGCGCAATCTTTAATTATCAAGTTCCAATTATTTCCCGATAAAAACAGCGATTTTAAAAGTTCAAGGTAAAACGTCGGCGGCAGTAAATTTCCAATTTGGCTGACAAATTCCGGCACGCAGCGCAAATCATATAAAAATCCTGTGAGCATTAGCGACGGCATAAAGCTTACCGTCAATGACATTTGCGCGGCTAAAAATTGACTTTTCGTCACCGAAGAAATTACCAGCCCGATACCCAGCGCCACGAATAAATATAAAATCGACGCCAGCAAGATTAGCCAAAATGAGCCTTTCATTGGCACGGCATACAAAAATCTCGACGCCGCTAAGCACAAGAAAAATCCGACCATTGCCACGCAAAAATACGGTATCATTTTTGATAGCAAAATTTCAAGCAAATGTACCGGCGTCACGAACATTGATTCAAGCGTGCCGCGTTCCCATTCGCGCGCCATTACCAGCGCCGTTAAAAATACGCCAACGATTGTCAAAATTATCATCATCAGCCCTGGCACAAGGTACCACGTGCTTGAATTTATGTCGTTGAACCACATTCGGCTCTCGATTGTTACGTTGCCGTTCGTTGCCGATAGCAGATTTATTTGTCGAATGCTGCCTTCCAAATATCCTTGAATTGTCGAGGCGGTTGCTGAAATTCCGCCGTACAAAATCAGCTGAAGTTTCGCGTCGCCTTGCATTAAGGTTGCTGAAAAATTCGGCGGCACGCGCAAAATTGCATCGACTTCGCGCCGGTTAATTAAAATTTCCGCGTCGTGCATTGAAGTCACATAGCGCGGTGAATAATATTCTGAGCCGTTCAAAAAATTTAGCGTTTGTCGCGCAGTTGGCGAATTGTCTTCCAAAACTACGGCGATTGGGACGTTTTTTATGTCAAGCGAAAATCCGTAGCCGATTAGCAAAATTAAAAATTGAACTGTTGTCGCGGATTAACTGTAAAAATTCTTTGTGGATTAGCGCCGCCAGTCTCATTTTGAATCCCCCCGCGAGCGTTCGACAATCGATATAAAAATTTCGTTCATTGTGGAATTTTCATTGCCAAATTCGGCGCGAATATCCTGCGGTCTGCCAATCGCCAAAAGTTTGCCGTGATCTTGAATCATCATTCGGTCGCAATACTCGGCTTCTTCCATAAAATGAGTCGTGATAATAATCGTCGTGCCTTTCGCTGATAAATCGGTAATCTGCCGCCAAAAATTTCTGCGCGCGAGCGGGTCGATACCGCTGGTAGGTTCGTCGAGAAATAAAATTTTCGGTTCGTGAATGAGCGCCGCCGCCATCGATAAACGCTGTTTATAACCGCCTGGCAAATCGCCCGCCGTGTCGTTTTCGTGTCCGGTTAAATTAAATTCCTCGAGAACTGCCGCAATTCTATTTTTCAAATGAGCGCCGCTTAAGCCGTAAACGCCGCCGAAAAAATTTAAATTCTCCGCAACAGTCAAATTGCCATAAAGCGAAAATTTCTGCGCGACGTAACCGATATTTGCCCGCGCCTGAGTTCGCGCAGTACGCAAATTGACGCCGTCAGTCATTGGCAACAGCCCGCAAAGCATACGAAAAGTTGTAGTCTTGCCCGCGCCGTTCGGTCCAAGCAAACCAAAAACTTCGCCGCGATGAACTTGAAAACTGGTTTTGTCAACCGCCGTGAAATCGCCGAATTTCCGCACCAAATCTTTAACTTCAATGTCAATGTCATTCGACGCGGCGTATTTTTCATCAAGCGAAAGTTTCTTCATACGATTAGCGGCGGCAACGTTCGGATTATCCTTGTGCAGAAGAATCATCATACCGTCTTCCAATCGCGCAGGAATTTTTTCAATCGGCAGGTGAAAATTTTTCGCGTCAAAATTCTCCGCGCCGATAAATCGCACAAAATTTCCTTCCGGCACAGAATCAACCACATTAGCCTTATCGTCGAGCAAAATGCTTTGTAAAACGCGCGTGGGAACATTCGGCGGCGTCTTGATTTTGAAACAGCGCCCCTGCGCGACGGATTTAATTTCAGCGGGACTACCACTTTTCAAAATGCGCCCGTGATTAATGACGTAAACTTTTTCGCAAAGTTCCGCCTCGTCCATGTAAGCCGTATTGACAAGCACGCTCAAATTTTCTTCGGCGATAAGTTGTTGAATAATTTCCCAAAGTTCCCGCCGCGATAACGGGTCGACGCCTACAGTTGGTTCGTCGAGCAGTAGTAATTTCGGCGACCGGACAAGCGTACACGCCAGCCCTAATTTTTGTTTCATACCGCCGGATAATTTTCCCGCCAATCGCGCAGTGAATTTCGTTAAGCCCGTCATTTCCAGCAGGTGAGCAAATCTTTCGCGCCGCAAATCTTTTTTGACGCCGTGCAAATCCGCGTACAAATTCATATTTTCCGCCACGCTCAAATCTTCGTACAAGCCGAATTTCTGCGGCATATAACTGATAAAAGATTGAATTTCCTGCTCATTGCCGCGAATATTTTTCCCGAAAACTTCAAGCGTGCCTTCGGTCGGCGTCATTAATCCGGTAACCAGCCGCATAAAAGTAGTTTTGCCCGCGCCGTCCGGACCAATCATCGCGGTTAAATTGCCCGCCGCCATTTCAAAATTAAGTTTGTCCAACGCCACGACGCCTTTAAAAGTTTTAGTCAAATTTTCAGCTGAAATAATTTCGCCGCTCATTTTAAATTTATCACGACCGTTGCGGGCATTCCCATTCGCAAAATATTTCGCTCGTCATTGACGTAAACGCGAATCTCATAAACCAGCGAAGTCCTAAGTTCATCGGTTTGCACGGTTTTGGGCGTAAATTCCGCCGTCGAAGAAATATAGCCGATTTGCCCGCTGAGCGGCTCATTCGGGAAACTGTCAATGAAAACCTGCGCACCTTTGCCCTCAAAGATTTTGCCTAAATCAGTTTCTTTAACATAAGCGCGAATCCATTTTTTGCTGTTCAAGGAAATTTTAAAAATCGGCGCGGAAGGTGAAGCCATATCGCCAACTTCAAGCAAACGCGAGCGAATAACGGTATTGAGTTAATAAAAATTCCTGGCGCGCTAATTCGTCCTTCAAGGTTTGCAATTCGCCTTCGGAAGCTGCAATATCTTCGTAGCGCGTACCGGCAACCGCCAAACTGTAAGCTTGCCGCGCCTCTTCCAAAACCGCCGCTTTGCCCGTGTAATTCAAGCGCGCGGTTTCCAATTCGTCGCGGGTAATGGCGCTGCCTTGCGTTTCGTCATAAACTTTCCGGATTTTGTCGTAATGCTGAAAGGCGTTGTCAACGTCAGCCTGCGCCGCTCGAACTTTGGATTCGTACTGCGCGATATCTTCAGGGCGTGTGCCATTTTT
>CAJOIB010000083.1 GCA_905234705.1 uncultured Selenomonadaceae bacterium
TCCGGCGCATCGATAGCGGCAAGTGTTTCAACTGCAATAATTTTGGTATCCGTTGCCGGTTGTTTAGCCTGTTGCCATTGCTGAATGACGCCGCGCAATTTCCTCACTGATAAAGTCGCCGCATTAGGATTTTGAGCTGTGAAATTTTCTATTTCGGCGGGCGGTAATTTCGCCAGTTCGACAAGGGTGGTGTATTGAAATTGAAAAACGTTTTTCAATTTGCCGCCGAATCTTTCAGCTACGCGCATATAATTTCCCGCGGTCTGTTGCGTCATACTAAAATTGTCGGCAAGCCAGCGCCCAAATTCACCGTGTTTCAGCATTGCTTTCGCTTCGATTAAATCATAGCCTATGCCGATTATATTTTCCGCTATGTTCGTTTGACGCGCCCGTATCGACGCGGCAATTTCTTCAAGCTTTCGCGCAGGTCTCATTTCTGCAACTGAAAGAGAAGTTTTTTCTTCTGTCGCCATTTGTCTACCCTCCTTAAAAAAAAACGGCAAGAATCATTAACGTAAACTTACGTCAACAATCCCTGCCTCCCCATTAGTCAATACCCTCAAACAGATTTTGCTCTGCCTGCTTTGTTATCTTCTCATAATCAGCTAATTCTGCAGAATTTTTTTCAGCCGCACTCTCAATTAATCTTGCAACTAACTCATTCATCGACAGCCGATATAAACCAGCAAGCGCATCAGCTTTCGCCACTGTCGACGGCTTAAAAACCATATTAACCTTAACTGTCTTTTTTTCGCCATCGGACGGAGCGCGCCGCCTTGGTCTCCTCATAACTTCCAATTACACCAACTCCTTCAATATATCCAGCAACCGAAAAGAAAATTTCTTCTTCAATCGCCTCTTCTCAAATTCTCAAAACCTGCGCGACAATATTTTCCGCAAGATTTTTCTGCCGATTGATTGTATTCAAGTAAATCATTGTTGTATCTACTGACTTATGCCGTAACACCATTTGAATATCAGTCAATGCAACTTTCTCTTCGAACATAATGCAAGCGGAGGTATGACGCAAGCTATGACACGTCACGGTCGGCGCGTCAAGTCCGATTTTGCGCAGGTTCGACTTAATCATTTTCCGGACGCTTTGAGTATCAAGGCGCTTGCCGTAATTCCTGCGCGACAGGCTGATAAAGAGCGGCTCATTAGCTGAAAATTTACCGCGTGCTTTGAGATACGCCTGCAACAGTTTCATCACGCTCGCCGGTATCAATACGCACTCCGATTTATCAAAGCGCCCTTTGCCCTGCACATAGAGAAAAGCATTGCCACGGGAATATCTAATGTCAGCAACATTGGCACGAACAATTTCGATAGAGCGGACGCCGGTCGTCAACAATAAGGCAGTGATAGACCTGTCGCGCAGAGCAAGCAAATTTTTTCCTTCAGTTGCCTTGATTAATTCGCGTGCCTGGTCAACTGATAAAGCGTCGCGTTTATGAGCGTGTGAAAGGCGGACGCGGTTTTTCAAATTATCGGCGATATTCGGATATAAGCATTCCTGCGCGAGGAAACGGAAAAACAATTTCGCGGCAGTCAAGTACAAAGCGACGGTTGACGCAGATTTGCCGGAGCTGATTAATTCATCGCGCCAATTTTCCAAATCAGCACGCGTAGGTTTACTGATAGCATTTGAAAGGAAATAGCGTTGAAGTTGTTTCAAACAATTGCTGTACGTTGCGATGGACTTTTCACTTACTGCCGCAAATTTCAACCAGCGCTGAATTAATTCTGCGCTCATAATATCTGTCGCTTGACTTCCTACGATTGCTTCAACCACTTTCAACACTTCCTTTTTCCTAATTTATGCGCATATTATACCTTTAATGCATTTGATTGTCAAGTGCCTATTTTATGGAAAAGATTTATAAATACGGTTAATTACCATAAATTAGCATTAGTGGTAATTAAGGAATTATGAGCAACCGAAAAAGAAAGGTGATTGATTTGTTCTCTCGGGCTGGTCTGAAAAAAATTCAAAATCTTGCTGTCGACAAAATTTTTGCCCCCTATCTCCGGTCTGCCTGCACCCATCGCTCGCCGATTTATGGGGGGCTTTTTGCTTTTAGTAATTTGTTCGGAAAAACTTTCGCGCAGGATTTTTACCTGCTATAAATAGCGTCAATACGCGAAAAGCCGTTTAAATGCACGTACGGGGCTATTTCGGCGGGCTATATTATTTATCCTACTGCTCATTTTCAGCCCCCTTGTAGCCCGTTTTAATGCAAGGTACTGTCACAGAGTATTGATATGCGGGGGCTTGTGACACTGCCACGTCCTACTGCCTACCAACTTTTTTAGCAGTTATACTTGTAATAGCAAATCGCCAATCCCGCGCCCTTGCTTACTTTTCGCATATGACGTTATTAATTTTTCGCCGCTTTTTCCTTTTGTCGCTTATACTTGCAGGCGGCTATGTTCCTGCTCTGCCTACCGAAGCCCTTCATCGTCAAGGGCTTTTCCTTCTCGCGCAGGACTGATTTTTGGCATTTCCGGCGATTTTGCAGGTAAAGGCTGAAGGCGCGCTATCTATAAGCAAGGCTCAAAACTTTTACTATCGCCCCCTACCATTGAAGTATTCAGCAACTGAAAGAAAAAGCGCCTAAACCTACTGCTTTTCTTCTTCAATTGCTTCGTTGCCCCTAAAAAGCGGCTTTTTGGCGCGACAGCGCCAAAAAATAGCCGCGTCTCTAAAATTTATAAAATATATAAGAGTTTGGGCGCGAGAGCGAAAAGTCGCGTCATTATGCGGGTTTATGCCTATTAATCTAAATGTCTAAAGTGACACTTTCGGCAGTGCAGAATGGCAGTATTGGCAGTGCCAAATGGCAGTATTGGCAGTGCTCTGGTACAGCTAGCTTTTTTCAATAGTTTCAATTTGTTATAGAAAAACTTCGCTTTAAATCGCGGTGTGTAAAAAAAATAACAGCGATTTATGCAGTAGATTAAAAAGTCAGTACTCTTTTAACTGCGCGCTGTTATTTTCCAAAATCGATATTAACGTGAAAATTGGTTACAAACTAAAAATAGGACAAAATAGTTATATTATCTACTTTTTTGACTTAAATTTAAACTTAATAGAATCAAAAGTATTGCCATCTTTAGCGACCGAAAAAGAAGTAATAATCCTGTTCTCTTTCAAGTGCTCGAACAATTCTATCATTGTTTCTCGCGCCCGCTGTTTGATTTTGTTATCTTTGCCTAATATCCGGCAATTCTTAAATGCGCTTATAAATTTAATTGTCGGAGCTAATTCCTTGTGCGAAATGATTTCCATCACTCGGCGAATCGTATGATTTTTGACCATGATATTCATCGGCGTGTTGCTTTGATTTGGTATGTCCAACAGCCGCCCGTCATACGTCAGAATTTGCTTTTTCGCCTGTGCCACCAAATACAGCGGAATTTTATCCAGGAATTTCAATATAGTTGTAGATTTGCCGTTAATTTCGCCTTGCATTATTTGACACGGCAGAATTGAGCCCGTCAAATCCCTCGTTGTAAATTTTGCCCCGTTTAATACCTCCATACAGTTGCTATAGTCCAGCGTTATTGTTAACGCATTCATTTTTATCAAACTGCGCTTAATCATCTCAATCTGATTTTTCGTCGGCTCTGCATCGCCGCGTCCAATTTTGCCGGTTAAATTGCGATAGATAACATTGATTGTCGAAAAAGAATTTCCGGCGGCAATTTCACTGACACACGCTGCCATTACTGCGCGGTCAAATTCATCAAGAGCCTGTAAAGGTGCGTCAAATTTAATCAGCTTTTCTTCTTCAAGTGCTAATCGAACTTGCGACTTTATTACTTTGCCTTTGATTTTCGCTTCGTCTATCGTCGGTGCTACGCCATTCATCATTGAATCAAACGTTTCTACCGGCAACGCAAAAATTTTTTTCGTCGCCTTATCGTTGATTTCAACCCGCTCTGACGCCGGACGATAATTCACCACGCCGTTTATCAATTCTTGCTGAAATTCCATCAGAGTTAAAATACGCCTCCTTTCAAATGGGTCTTCAATCCCCTTAACCTTGCCACTAAGAGCAAGTATTAACAATTTCGGATTCATAACCATCTCCCCAATCCTTTATTTATTGAAACCTAGCCTAAACTAGGAGTTTCTTCTTCTGTCGCTGAATCAAATTTTTCTGTCGCTTCAAAATAATCGTGGGCGCTGTAATAATTGAAATATACTTCGCCTACATTACCGTTGCGGTTTTTCAGTATCTTCAACTTCATTTCCCGCGGACTTTTCTTAAACGCCTCCCCCGTCTCAATTTCCGCTATCTCATTAAACTCAAGCGCCATCAATGCGTCTGCCGTGTATTCTATGCCGCCTGATTCCTTGAAAGATTTGTACCACGCGCTGGTTGTGTAATTGTCGCGGTTGAAGGAAGAAATTGCTGTGATTGTTGCGTCTGTCGCCTTTTGAAAATTCTTCAGCTTGAAGGCAACTTCATCCATTGCCAACTTCAAATTATCGGCGTGTTTTGAGTCTGCCGGTCTTATCAACTGCAGGAAGTCAATGCAGATTATAGGCGCTCGGTCGCTGGTCGTTATGTAATTTCGCAGATATGCGATAATGGCGTCAATATTTTCAGAGCCAATTTCTTTAACGCGAAGGTCAAGATTTTCTTCTTTCAGTTGCTCAATAATCGACTGCAGGGTTTGACTTGTACCTCCCCGCCGAATATCAAATGACGTCAAGCTTGTATGCCTGTCGCGCTGGAATAAACGGCGTGCTAAAGTTTTGCTGTACATTTCCTGCCGCGTCATTTCCGCTGAAAGAAAAACGCAACGCTCGCCTCGCTCTGCAAGTTGCTCTAACAGCTGATAGCAGAATGTTGTTTTGCCTGCGCCTGGTATCGCGCCTATTAAGTACAGCCCTGGCGCTAATGTCAGCACCTCATCAAGATTTTTAAAACCGCTTTTTCGATTTGCGTATTTTCTCAATCGCTCGGTTTCCGCGTCAAATAAGCCGCTTTTCAAATATTCGCCAAAACTACAATCTTCAGCAACTACAATGCCGCTAATTTGCGCTGTAATGCCCATAGCGCCGTTTTGAATAGGCTCTGAAGGATTTACATCAACCGGCGGCTCAATGGGGCTTGTAGGGGCTTCTCGTGCGTTTGAAGTGGTATCATTTGCGGCTGAAAGAGGAATTTTTTCTTCTGTTGCTTTTGCTTTCAGGCGGTCAAATTCAGCGTCGAATTGCCGGACTACTTCGAAAGTTTTCTCAAACAGCTGCTCTTCTCCATATTGCTGAAGGATTGCATTTGCATCCGTTTTGTCTCTGCAGACATTTTCAAAAAATCCACACACAGCCAGGAATCCGCGCTCTAACAATTTTTGACGCAAAATCGGAGCGTGCATTTTTCCGGCTGAATCCCTGTCAAACAGAATATATACGTAGGTTTTTTTTGCGCCCTCCATTCCAAAGACAGCGGCAATTTCGTCAACAACGCTATCGCTTGACGTCGCGCCGGACGTTGCTACAGCATTTATAGTTGCACTTACGTCCTCAAAGGCTTGATAAATGCTCATTGCGTCAATTTCGCCCTCTGTGATAAAAAAATATTCGCTTTCTTTCGCGTTTATGGTATTCAGCCCAAATACGCCTTTGTTGCCGCCCTGCTGTTTCCAAAATGTTTTATTTGCCGCTGTTCGGTCTGAAGTCAACATTACGGCGATATAGCCATTGCCCGCGCTATTCGGCAGGATTATTCGCCGCGTCGCCGGTGTCGTCTTGTTTTCCGCGCGTCTATTCGGCGGCGTCCAGTCTTCCAAATAACCTGCTCCATAAAATTTATAAATGTCTAAACTTATGCCGCGCCTTTCCTCAATCGGCAGATTTTCGAGATTTGCGCGTGCCCGCTCTATGTCCAACTTCACCAGCTCTTGAATTTTCGCTTGAATAATCGCTTCATCAGTCGACTTTGATTTTTGCAACTGAAAGGAAGAGATTTTTTCTTCAATCGCCTCTGAAGTCAATCCAAAATCTTGACAGGCGCTTTCCATTACTGCGCGAAATTGGGTTTTGCTGTCTAAATTGTGATAGCGTGCGATAAGAGCGATATTGTCAAAGCCTGCTTTGCATTTGGGACAACCATACACCCAACCATTAGATTTTTCTTTAGCAGTCATTCCAGTGCCATCTTCGCCCGTGCCGTTGCCACAATTTGGACAGACGTAGCTTTTGCCATTACCGGCAAGCGTCAAATAACCGCGTGCCTCCATTTCAGACGGCGAAATTTTTTTAACCGCCTCGATTGTATTTGCCTCAATTTTCATTTAAAATAACCTCCGGACTTATAGATATTTACACTAAGCTCGCGCAGTACACGCGGGCAATTTTTTTTGCCATAAAAAGCCGCGCCTATAGTCTAGACACGGCTATTGAAAAGAGAAATTTACACAGCTCATTAAATCGCCATTGCAAGATTTTCTTCTGCGCAGGTTGCAGGGCTTTTCTTTTTGGCAGAATCACGCTTTAATTTATAAGCGTCAACAGAGCGCTTTGAAACATAATCTTTGCCGTAAATGGATACTCTTTCAAGGCAATGGCGACTAGGTTTCAAATAATCTTTAATAGCGTTTGTACTGATGTTTAAAACTTCAGCTGCTTGCTTTAAAGTATAAACTTCCTCAAGCGTGGCGTCGGCAGTTTCAACTTGATCCTGCGCGACAATCGGCGGCGCGGTGGTCTGTGTTTCAAAGCGCGTTAAGAGTGTATCAAAGTATTCAGCGGAAAATTCCTGCGTTTCAACAGTAGATACAATGAGCGAATCAATCATTTCAGCCTGCGTGGCGTTGACTTCCTGCAATTCAGCAATAGTGTTATTGGCGGCGGCAAGTTGTGTTTCAAGCGTCGCAACTTTCGCTTGCAGTTGTTGAATTAAATCAGCCTGTGCATCCGGCGCAATAATTACAAAATCAGTTTGTGTTGTCGTTTTAATGGTGGTTGTTGAAGTGTCGACAATAACAGTTGAAGTTTCCGGCGCATCGATAGCGGCAAGTGTTTCAACTGCAATAATTTTGGTATCCGTTGCCGGTTGTTTAGCCTGTTGCCATTGCTGAATGACGCCGCGCAAT
>CAJOIB010000084.1 GCA_905234705.1 uncultured Selenomonadaceae bacterium
CTTCGTCCAGCAATAATAAATCTTCCTGCAATGCGTCAAAAGTTTCTTGCCCAATTTTTTTTATCATAACTTCATCGTCCGGAGCAAAAATTTCTGAAACGCGCTCGCTTTGCCCGTGCGTGGTATCTTCCGCGAAAAGTTCAACGCGATTTTTCTGCCTGTCATAAACGCCCATATATTTGCCGTCAATGCCAATCGGAAAATTCATCGGATATGCTCGAATACCTAAAACATTTTCAACTTCGTCGAGCAAATCAAGCGGAATTTTCCCGTACCTGTCCAATTTATTTATAAAAGTGAAAATCGGTATGCGGCGTTCGCGACAAACTTTGAACAGCTTTTTAGTTTGCGCTTCAACGCCCTTAGCCGCGTCTAAAACCATTACCGCGCTGTCAACTGCCATAAGCGTTCGATATGTATCTTCAGAAAAATCCTGGTGACCTGGCGTATCCAAAATATTTATCCGGCAGCCGCCATAATCGAATTGCAAAACCGAACTGGTAACCGAAATGCCGCGCTGTTTCTCAATTTCCATCCAATCTGAAACCGCGTGGCGCTGAGTTTTCCGCGATTTAATCGAGCCGGCTAAATGTATTGCGCCGCCGTACAGCAACAATTTTTCTGTCAAGGTAGTTTTGCCGGCGTCGGGGTGTGAAATTATCGCGAACGTCCGGCGCTTTGATATTTCCTCGGCTAATGTCATTTTCAAGAATCACCTTGCTAACTTTGAATTTTAGTCTTAGAATATTTTTGTTAATGATACCAGCAAAAATTTTTTATGACAAGGAATTTTTTTATGGCGAATTTTACGCAAGACTTCACGCAGGGCAACGTTCCGCGCCAATTAATAACATTCGCACTGCCGCTTTACCTGTCGAACATTTTGCAAATAATTTACAACGTCGTTGATATGATAATCGTTGGACAAACGCTGGGCAAAGTTGGATTATCGGCGGTGGCGATTGGCGGCGACGTCACGGCATTTCTAACATTTTTTTCAATGGGATTTTCGGGCGCGGGGCAAGTTATCATTGCACAACTTTTGGGCGCGCAAAAAACGCAGGAACTCGGAAGATTTATCGGCAATATGATGAGTTTCCTGTTTACCGGCGGAATTATTTTGTCTGTTGCCTGTCTAATTCTGCGCGAAAATATTTTAGATTTGCTGAATACGCCGCCCGAATCTTTTGGCGAGGCGCTGTCCTACGCAACGGTTACGATTAGCGGCATTATTTTTATTTACGGCTACAACGCGATTAGTTCGATTATGCGCGGACTGGGCGATTCAAAGCATCCATTTATTTTTATAAGCGTGGCGGCGATTTTAAATGTTGTGCTGGATATTTGCTTTGTAATTTATTTGGAAATGGGCGCAATGGGCGCGGCTCTTGCAACCGTGATAAGTCAAGGTACGAGTTTTATCAGTTGCATAATTTTTTTGTACAAGCATCGCGCAGAGCTGGGTTTTGAAATTTCTCGCGCAGATTTTTTCACGCCGGATTTTGAATTGCTGAAAAAATTAATCAGTCTCGGCGTACCAATGGCGATTAAATCAGCGTCAATCCACTTTTCCAAAATATTCGTCAGTTCGTGGATAAATTCTTATGGCGTGGCGGTTTCGGCATTCGCGGGCATTGGAAACAAAATCAACAGCATTGCAATGTTAATGTCCAACGCTTTGACAATGGCGGGCGCGTCGATGGTTGGGCAAAATATTGGCGCAAAAAAATTCGAGCGCGTCACAAAAATTTTACAAGTGATTTTCGCAATAACCTTGACAATCGCCGCCTTAATGTCAGCCGCGATTTGGTTTTTCCCAACACAAATTTTCAGCATCTTCACGGATGACACAAACGTTATCGCGGTAGGAATGGAATATTTACCGCTGGCAATATTATTTTTCTTCGGCAGCGCGGTACGCTCGCCAATGAACGCGCTGATTAATGGCAGCGGCAATTACGTTTCAAACTTTTTAACGGCGCTGTTCGACGGAATAATTTTGAGAATTGGGCTGGCATTGCTTTTCGGCTTGGAATTGGAAATGAATTACTTAGGATTTTGGCTGGGCGATGCGCTGGCTGGATTTACGCCGCTGGTAATTGGGACTGCGCTTTATTTTTCGGGAAAGTGGCGGCAATAGCAGGAATTATTTTCAGTTTCACGAATAAATTTTTTAAAAACTGCGGAGGCGGTCTTAATATGAAGAGAATTTTTTTGGAAGAGGCGATTAGCGAAAATGTGACGATAACGGGCAAAGCGGCGAATCATCTTGCAAATTCGTTGCGGGCGCAGAAAGGCGACAGGATTATTGCGGTCGATAAATTTGGTAACACGGCGACGCTTGAATTTGTCGATTTCGCGCAGGACAAAATTTTTGCTAAGTGCGTAAGTGAAATTACGAAAGTTGCCGCCGCGAAAAAAATTACGCTCGCTGATTGTCTGCCCAAGCAAAATAAATTTGATACTATCGTCGAAAAGGCGACTGAGCTTGGCGTTGACAAAATCGAGCCGCTGATTTCTGATAGGACGATCGCGCGTCCTGGAAATTTCCGCGCCAAAACTAAATTGGAACGCTGGAATAGAATTGCCAAAGAAGCCGCTGAACAATGCGCGCGTGATACTTTGCCGACGATTGGCGAAATTCGCGAGATTGCTGATTGGCTCAAAGAAATTACACCGACGATTGGGCATTTCCTCAACGGCAGATTTGACTGCAAGGGCGCGCTGTTTTTATTTTTTTACGAGAAAGAAATTGCCGATAATCTCGCGGCGATTCTGCGCGAATATAAAAATTGCGACTGCGCGAAGGAAATTATAATTTTAATTGGACCGGAAGGCGGATTCAGTGAGCGCGAAGTTCGGGAGATTAAGGCGAGCGGCGGCGTTAGCGTCAGTTTGGGCAAAACCATTTTAAAAACGGACACTGCGGCAATTTCCGCGCTTTCCATCGTCCAATACGAAATTAATTAATGGGGCTGATAAATTGAAAGTTGCGTTTTACACTTTGGGCTGTAAAGTTAATCAGTACGAAACCGAGGCTATGCAGAAACTTTTTGAGGCGGCGGGCTACGAAATTTCCGGCGATATTGAAACGGCTGATATTGTCGTGGTGAATACGTGTACCGTGACGGCTTTAAGTTCGCAAAAATCGCGGCAGATAATTCGTCGTGCGGTTCGTGCGAATGAAAATGCTGTAATTGCGGTGGTTGGCTGTTACGCGCAAAGTGCGCCGGACGAAATTTCTAAAATTGCTGGCGTTGACGTGATTATTGGCACGGCTGAGCGCACTAAAATTGTTGAACTGGTCGCGCAGGCTTTGAATAATCGCGCAGAAAAAATTTGCCGCGTTGGTGACGTTGAAAAAATTTCCGCGTTTGAAGAATTGCCGCACGCGCCGCAACGTACCCGCGCTTTTCTGAAGATTGAGGACGGCTGTAATAATTTTTGCTCGTACTGCATAATTCCGTTTGTTCGTGGGCGGGTTCGTTCGCGCAGTCTTGAAAGTATTCGCGCAGAATGTGATCAGCTTAAAAATCTCGGCTACAAGGAAATTGTTTTAACTGGCATTCATATTGGCGCTTATGGCAAAGATTTTCGTGACGACACAAATTTAGTTGACGCGATTAAAACTGTGTTGGACGCGGCGAATCCTGCGCGATTGCGTTTAGGCTCGATTGAATCTGTTGAAATGACTGACGCGCTGATTGACTTGATGAAAAATGACAGCCGCATTTGTAACCATGTGCATTTGCCGCTCCAATCCGGTTGCGATGAAATTTTAAAGTTTATGCGTCGCCCGTACACCACGAAAAACTTTGCAACGCTTACTGAAAAACTTGTTGCCGAAATTCCAAATATTTCAATCGGCACTGATTTAATTGTCGGTTTTCCAAATGAGACTGATGAAAATTTTGAAGAAACGCTTGAATTTATTCAAAGTCAACCATTCAGCAAAATTCACGTGTTCCCATTTTCCGCGCGCGCCGGTACTGTTGCCGCCGCTATGGACAATCAGATTTCGCCGCAAATAAAAAAACTTCGCGCAGGTCGTGCTATCGAAGTTTCTAATATCAAGGAAAAAATTTTCGCTGAAAAATTAATCGGCAAAACCGTTGAGATTATCGCTGAAACTGAAACTGAGGGACTAGTTGACGGCTTGACTAAAAATTATGTTCGTGTTTACGTTCCCGCCAATAAAAATATTCAGCTCGGCGAAATTATTTCTGTCAACGTCGAAAAAATTTTTCAAAACGGCGTCTTAGCAAATGCGCGGCACTAAATTACCAATCGGCATATCAATAATTCTGATACCGCCGATTTTTGTTTTTATACCAACTTTGCCAGAAAATTTATCAGTAACTTCGCCAATCTCCGCCGCATTTTCGCCATAAGCAAATTTTTTCATAGCGGCAAGAATTTTTTCAGCAGAATCAGCCGGTACAACTGCAATAATTTTGCCCTCATTGGCAAGTTCGAGCGCGTCAAAGCCGAGAATGTCACAGACGCCGCGGATTTCTGCGCGAATCGGAATTTTATTTTCGTCAAGGATAATTCCAACCTTCGCCGCCGCCGCAATTTCATTCAGCACAGCCGCAATACCGCCGCGCGTAGCATCTCGGAGCATCGCAATTTTAGGCTCAACTTTCAGCATTTCAAAAATCATTTTGTTCAAAGGCGCACAGTCAGATTTAATATTCGCGGGCAATTCCAAACCATGACGCTCAGATAAAATCGTTGCCGCGTGTTCGCCAATCGTGCCAGAAATTAAAATTTTCATACCTGCGCGAACGTTTTTAACCGAAATGTCGACACCTTCAATCAGCTC
Source organism: uncultured Selenomonadaceae bacterium (assembly GCA_905234705.1). Classification (GTDB taxonomy): domain Bacteria; phylum Bacillota; class Negativicutes; order Selenomonadales; family Selenomonadaceae; genus Quinella. The sequence goes on from CAJOIB010000084.1 coordinate 4,826, forward strand.
GCCAACGCCCGCCGTGTTTATAAAAATCCCGTCAGTCTGCCCTTTGCCAACAACTTTTGTATCGCCAGTAACAATCTTGACGCCAGCCTCATTAGCCGCCGCTGCCATTGACGCCGCAATTTTTTTCAAATCGCCAATGTCAAAGCCTTCCTCAAGAATCACGCCCGCAGAAATATATTTAGGAACAGCGCCGGTCACCGCCAAATCGTTTACCGTGCCGCAAATCGCCAGCTTGCCAATATCGCCGCCGCGAAAAAATATCGGGCGCACAACGTAACTATCGGTAGTCATCGCCAGTTTGCCAATTTTAGCGCCGTCGTGCAATTCATTCAAATATTCATTGTCGAACGCAGGCAAAATTATTTCGCGTATCAAATCGCCGCTGAGTTGCCCGCCCGCTCCATGCGCCATTGTAATTTTACTCAATGCTCAAGCCTCCATATTTATACCAGGTCGCGCAGACGCCCTCAACTGAAATCATACAAGGACCAACCGCGTGCATTGGCTGACAATTTTTCCCGAATAATTTACATTCCGGCGGCGCAATAATCCCGCGCAAAACTTCATCGCATCGACAAGCGGTATTTTTTTTCGCAGATTTAATTTCCAGCGGCAAAATTTTTTCAATGTCAAACGCCGAAAATTCTTCACGAACTTTCAAGCCGGAATTTTTAATCACGCCTAAGCCGCGCCAATCAGCATCAACCGTTTCGTAAACCTGCGCGAGAATTTTTTTAGCCGCTAAATTTCCTTCAGCCTTGACAACGCTTTTATATTCATTGGCAACTTCAGCGCGCCCTTCGTCAATCTGCCGCAATAAATTTACCAGCGCTAATAAAATTTCTTCAGCCTCAAAGCCTGCCACGACCGCCGGTATTTTCAAAAATTCAAACGCCGCCGAGCCTATCACGACCGCCACGTGTCCTGGCAATAAAAATCCGTCAACTTTTACCGCCGAATCAGCCAATAACATTTTCAGCGCGGGCGGGACTAATTTTTGCGCCGATAAGAAAAATAAGTTCGTCACGCCCAAATCTCGCGCAGTCAAAATCGTTGCCGCCGCGGTTGGCGCTGTCGTTTCAAAGCCTACCGCTAAAAATATTACTCGCTTTGTCGGATTTTCTCGCGCGATTTTTATACAGTCCAGCGGCGAATATATCACCCGTACGTCCGCCGCTATTTCCGATAAAGTTTCAACTGAGCCAGGAACTTTTAACATATCGCCAAAAGTTGCAATAATCACGTCGGGAATTTTCGCGTAGGCAATGGCTTTGTCAATGTATTCGTCATTCGTCACGCAAACGGGGCAACCGGGACCGGAAACCAATTCAACATTCGGCGGCAAAATATTTCTGATACCTGCGCGAAAAATCGAAACGGTATGAGTGCCGCAAACTTCCATAAAGCGCAATTTTTTTTTGCCACGCGCCAGATTTTTTATTTCGTCAATCAAACTCATAATGAAAATACCGTCCGCGGCGCGCCGTTCATTTCCGCCACAAGAGCGTCGCGCAGTTTTACTTCTTCTTCGTCAACGATCTGCATTGCAAAGCCCGCGTGTACCAATACATAATCGCCAACTTTCGCTTCGGGCAACAGCATTAAACTCGCCGCGCGCTTTATCCCCGAATGTTCCACCGTCGCCAGACTGTCTTTAATCTCAATGACTTTCGCCGGAAATGCCAAACACAAATTCATTACCCCCGCACAAATTTTTGACAGAATTATAAATGCGCCACCGCTAACTGTCAATTTTCAAATAAAAAACGACGCCCCGAAAAGCGCCGCCGATTTTTTTGGTGCAATTGTTTTCAAGCTTGATTCATTGAAATTTTGTCGATTTCCTCAAGAGATTTCTGTTTGCTCTCAATGCCAAGTCCCAAAATTACTATCGAAATGAAGACGAACACCGAAGCGAACATTGCGAAAATCATATCCATTTGCGCGCCATTTGACAAAAGTATGCCTACCAACATTGGCGCTAACATTCCGCCGATTCTGCCGAAACCTGCCGCCCAGCCCGAGCCTAATGCTCTTATCGAAGTTGGATACATTTCCGGCGTATAAGTGTAAATAGAAACTCATTGCCGCACCCCACATTAATAACTCGCTCGGTGAAGCCGCATTGCCGAAAAAGTAACTGCACACGCCCGACATTAACAAAAACAGCGACAATGTGTAGCGCCGCCCAATCACATCGACAAGCCACGCCGCCGCGAAATATCCTGGCAACTGCGCGATCGTCATTACTAACACATATTCAAACGATTTGACAACCGCGAAACCCTGCGCGAATACGATTGACGGCAACCACATAAATATTCCGTAATAACTGTAGACAATGCCGAACCACGCCAGCCACAGCATAATCGTCCGGACTCTGAATTGCGGCGACCATAGCGTTGAAAATTTCGGTTTCGCCACAACAACTTTGCCGCTTTCTACATCGCTCAATTCGTCGTCAAACGCCTTGCCTTCTACGCCAAGTTTGCATTCCAAATCCGCGACTATTTCTTTCGCTTCTTCAATTCTGCCCTTTGAAATTAAGTAGCGGATTGATTCGGGCATATGCAGGCGGATTAAAAATACGTACAACGCCGGCGCTGCTCCGATTATAAATGCGATGTGCCAGCCAAATTGCGGTATCAAGAAATATGAAATGCACGCCGCAACCAGCCAGCCTACGCCCCAAAAACTTTCGAGCAAAACTATAAATCTGCCGCGTAATTGTGAAGGCGCATATTCGCTCATCAATGTTGCCGCGACCGGTAATTCGCCGCCTAAGCCGAAGCCTACTAAAAATCTGAAAAACAGCAACGATTCATAGCTCCACGCCACCGCGCATAATCCGGTTGATACGCTGTACAAAATGACTGTCGCCGCGAATACATTTTTTCGCCCGATTCTGTCAGCGATTGTCCCCGCCAATACCGCGCCCAGCGCCATTCCGATTAAACCAATACTGCCTATCCAACCAACTTGCTCCGGCGATAAGCCCCATTCCTTCGCCAATATCGGCAATACGAACGATATTAAGCCGGTGTCCATTGAGTCGAACATCCAGCCTAAGCCCGTGACTACCAGCAATTTGTAATGAAATGACCCTACCGGCAAATTTTCTAACCGCTCTAGTATCAATCAAACTTCCTCCAATCAACGTCTATTGCTTAACGCGGCTCATTATAGCA
>CAJOIB010000085.1 GCA_905234705.1 uncultured Selenomonadaceae bacterium
CACCAGCGGCGGCACAATCGATTTAAGCGATAGTACTGTTGACGGCGGAATTATTTTCGCGCAGGGCTCAAAAGCTACAGCTATTGGCAGCAACGGCGATGATACTTTATTTGCCAGTGCGAAAAATTCTTACCTGGTCGGCGGCGCGGGCGCTGATACTTTTATTAGAGGCGTGCGTGAAGCTAATCAGAGCATTATCGTTGCTGATTTTGAGGAAAATGAAGATGAAGTTTATCACGGCAGACCTTTCGCTGATTTCAGCTTGCTCAGTGTTGCCAAATCCAGCGGCAATGATTATATTTTTGAAGTCGGCGGTTCGACGATTAAATATTTGGACGGCGCAAATAAAAAGCTTAAATTCGTTGACGTGAATGGTGACGTGGCGTATTTCGGAAATTATTTAACAATCCGCGATTATGACGCCGATACAATCACGGCAACCGCGAAAGTTAGTGTTATGGACGCGGCGGAACGTACAAATGATATTCGCCTCAAAGGCAATGCCATTGACAACACGATTTACGGCGGAGCTGGTAACGATACGATTATCACGGGCGGCGGCTCTGACGTTTACGTTTATCAAGGCGGCAACGACGTTATCACCGATTACAAAGCCGGTAAAGATTCAATTCAGCTTAATCCCGCTTTAATCACCAATTCGACTGTAAACGGCGCTGATGTTGTCTTGACTACTGACAGCGGCACGTTGACTTTAAAATCTACCAAAAATAAAGCCATTACTTTTGTTGACGAAGACGGTAACGCCACCGAAAAAGTTTTCTCTGCGGGTGTGTCCTATGCGCCGCTTGATACCGGTTTGAATTATGACGCTACAGGAATTGCATTGACGGCGAATAATAAATTTGAAGGCAACGAGATAGATTTGGGCGATTATCTGTCCACGGTTATTAAAGTTAATGCTTCGTCCGTCGCGCAGAATTTAAATATTATCGGCAATGACAATGACAATTCAATCAAAGGCGGCAAGGGCGCGGATACAATTTTGGGCGGCAGTGGCAATGATATTTTAATCGGCGAAAATGGCAATGACGAAATTTCCGGCGGCGATGGCGATGATTCATTGAATGGCGGTTCTGGCAACGACACACTCATTGGCGGCGCTGGCAATAATACGCTCACCGGTGGCGCGGGCGATGATGTCTTTGTTTACGCGGGCGGCAACGATTTAATCACCGATTATAAAGCCGGCAAAGATTCAATTCAGCTCAATCTTGATTCAATTACCGGTTCAACTGTCAGCGGCTCGGACGTTATTTTGACCACCGGCGAAGGCGATATTACATTGAAATCTGTTAAGAATAAAGTCATTACCTTTGTTGACGAGAGCGGCAACTCCAGCGAGAGAATTTTCTTCGCGGATACGTCCTATGCGCCGCTTGACGAAAGTTTAAGCTATAATTCTTCGAGAACCAAGTTAACCGTCGGAAGTAGATTCACGGGCAACGAAATTGATTTGAGCGATTATCTGTCTACCGTTGCGAAAGTTAATGCTTCTTCCGTCGCGCAGAATTTAAATATTATCGGCAATGACAATGACATTTCAATCAAGGGAGGCACTGGCGCTGATACGATTTCCGGCGGAACTGGCGACGATACTTTAACGGGCGGCGCAGGCGCTGACGTTTTTGTTTACAATGGCGGCAACGATTTGATAACGGATTACACAGCCGACGAAGATACCATTACAATCAACGGCACAGTTTCTGAAGTTTCCTACACCGCCCAAAATGCTGTCTTCACAATCGGCGACGGCACTTTGACTGTTAAAAATGACAAGGGCAGAGATATTTCCGTGACGGATTCAGCAGGAACGCAAATTTATTCTCGCACGCAGGAACTTTTGGAAAGTAGCAATTTCTTAACCGCTGAAAATAATCTCGACGCGATTTCTAACGTCACTGAAAATAATTATTCTATTGGACAAATGGATTATTCCAACGACAACAACAGTTTTACTTCAAACAATTCGATTGTTGCGGCAAGTTTCGACAAAAAATAAATTCATCTTTCCCCTATAAAAAAAAATTAACCTCTCAACTTTCGCGGTCGAGAGGCTTTTTTTATGTGAAAAATTTTTTAAGCGGAAATTAGAATATTGTTAACGCCCAATGTGAATGTCTGCTTGTAATTCAGATTGAAACGCTTTAAAAGTTCTTCGGCTTGAACTTCAGAATTTTTATCGAGCAAGCGTCCAGTGCTGCGAATTGTCAGCTTTTCTTTGGCGGCGTGAATTGCCGTAAAATTATTTTTGCCGGTGGACGTTAATTTTTGCATCAGCGCTGTCCATTCTTCAATAAAATTTACCATTTCGCCGCTCAAATAATCGCCGAGTTTTTGCCGCTGTTCAGCCGTTATGCCCTGCGCTCTGTCAATGACCAAAAATAAATCGTCGCCCGCACTTTCAAATTTCATCAGCCCGCGCGTCAACATTAAAATCGCCAATGTAACTGTCTCCGCGAACAGATAGCAGTAAAAAGCATTTTCGTGTTCGACGAACGCCACAAACGCCACAATCAGCACAAACGACCGTAAAAATTCCAGCGCGTTTGAGAGTCCTGCGCGATTGATTGTCAAATACGCTGTTAGGAAAATTGAATTAATCGCCGCGAAAACTACTGACGTTGCGTATTGCCGCATAAAGTCTATCCCGACGCCTTGAGTAAATTCCGCCGCGCCTGCGTAAAGCACAATCGCCGGAAGTGCCGCAAAAATTATCGCTTGAATCATTGCTTTTTTCAATAACAATTTGGCGGCAGTAAAATTTCTGTCGCCGATTTCCATTGTTAAAATTGGCGAAATGGGCTGCCAAGTCACCTGCGAATGCAACCGGCAAACTCTTATTGCGATTTGTAAGACCGCGAAAATTGCAACGCCCTCAATGCCGTAAAAGTGCATAAAAAACACGTTGAAAAATCCAACTTGTATCAGCGCGAGCCATTTTCCAAGAACGGGCGAACTTCCCACCGCAAAAATTTTCATTGCCGATTCAAATGGTTGTTGGACGCTGGCAAATAAATTTTTCCCCATAGTTGCCGACAACCAGCGCGCCGCTATTAAAATTATAAACAATTCCGCGCCGATCATTCCAATTACCAGTGAAATTATTCCGAGCGAAAAAACTTTTACGCAAGCTACACAAACCGCCACGTCCACAATCATTATCGCAACATAAATTTTTCTAAGTTTCGCCTGCAAGCCGATGATTTTTACAAACTGCCAGACGTACGAGGCGACCATTAATAAAATCCCGCAAAATAAAAGTGCAAAGCCGTATTCTTTGGCTGATTCGTGCAACGCCGCCGGAACTTCCATAAAGTTCAGCAACGGCTCAAAAAATAACGCTATCACCAGCGCTAAAATTATTCCTACGCCGACTGAGAGCATCAGCGCCAATTTTGAAAATGCTCGCGCAGATTGAGTCGCGCTCTGGCTGATTGATTTTATACATTGCGCCAACGCGCCGTAATTTATCCAGAATCCAAACGTTTCAAAGATAAAAAATACCGGCATTAAAAACGATACGACCGCCAAGCCCGAATCGCCGAAAAAATATCCTGCCAGCGCGGTATTACTGACAATCAGCGGGATTCTGTCCGGCGGCAACATATAATTTTTGTACAGCAAGTTTATATATTTTTGTTCGTTAGTCAAGATTTTCACCTTTTCCAAAAAAAAATCCGTCTGTAAATGCGATGAATAAGAGCATTTACTCTGACGGCAAAAATTTTTCTTATTAAATTTTGTTAAATATTTCTGACCGGTTTAATTTTGTAGACGCCGTTCAATCTGTCCGCGTAGTAACCGTCGTAAGCAAAATTCATATTTATTCCCCAGTTAAACATACCGTTAAAAGTTTCGCGCGTAATGAAGAAACTCTTATTTTCAAAAATGTTGGGGAAGAGCTCGCGGTCGAACCACTCATTATTTTTGGCGTCGCGAATCGTGATTGTCGAAAGTTCCTTAATGTCCGGAATGCGCCAATCTTTGTAGCCCGCAAGTTCATTTTCCGCAAGATATTTCTCAAAATCAGAGTAAGTCATTGGCGGAAGTTCATCCTGCAGCCACATCAGCCGAGTAAATTTATCGACAACAACGCCGTCTTTAACTTCGTAGCGGCTCTTAGATTTATCAGCCAGATTTACATAGCCGCCGCTAACCGCCATACAGCCGCAACGGTAATTTTTTTCAATCGGCACGGCGCAACCATAGCCAAAATAAATTGCCCAGTTGCGCTGATAATTCGACGCCGCGTGTTGGTCAATCGTCCAATAAAAATCTGCCTTGACGTACGGAGCAAATTTATCGAAAACCGCCGGATTTTTCTTGCTGTAATCGACGATAAATCTCAATTCGTCAACCGTCGGCAACCGCCAATTATTTGTGCCGCCATAAAATGAAGCGTTGAGTTTTTTAATATGCTCTTCAGCCTCTTCAAAGGTGTAACTCCGCGCGGACGCTTTTTCGTACATCAAGCCGGTTTTCATATCCCAAATGTATTCGTCAATTTCGCCGTAAGACGTCGCCGTATGTGAAATATCAATGCCGGTTACCGCGCCGCTCGCTGAATAAATTTCTTTCTGACCACTCGGCGGAATTTTGAAAACGTTGGATTCTTCATTTAAATTCCGCACCAAGCGATAAGCCAGCGGGATAAATTTTTCGCCGTAATAGCCGTCGTAGCCAAAATTGAAATTGATAACCCAGACGTAAGTATTTTCAAACAAATTGGACGTGATATGTTGCAAAATCGGCGGCTTCAAAGCGTCGTGCTTAAAAAATTCGTCGAAGTACCAACTTTGATTTTCATAATCCGCGTCAAAAATCGAGCTCAATTCGTGCATCGTCGGCAAACGCCAATCACGGTGTCCGGCAAGTTCATAATTCGGCAACATTTCTAAAATCTGATTGTAACTTTTGCGTTCGTCCTGGTCTTTCTGCCACATTAATTTTAAATAGGTATCGGTGATAGTGCCGTCGCCGTTGTCGACAAAACGCTCTCGCGCAGGCGGCATTTTTTTACCGCGAACCGCCACGCCATAACTCGGCAAAGTTTTATTTTTCGCAGTGGTTGAGCCGATATTGAAATTGATAACCCAGCCGCAATCTGCGCGACGCCCGTAAGTAGGACCGCACCAATAATCGCCGGTAGTCAAACTTTTGAAATCGGCTTGCGAAAACGCCGGATTAATTTGACGATAGCTAATCAAACTGCGCAATTCGTGTTTGGTAGGAACGCGCCAATCATTGTAGCCGCCGTAGGAAATTTCATTGAGGTAGCTGATATAGTCATTTGAAAATTCGTCCCAAGTCATTTGCCGCTCAAAAAATCTGTCGCTTTTTGTGTCGAAAGATTTTGCTTCCCAATACAATTCGGTTTGAGTATCGAGAATAACCGCAATTTCCGACAATTGACATTTGAGCGGCGACAATTCCTGTCCATTTTCGTCAAACAATGTATATTTCATAACAATCTTCTCCAAAAATTAAGCGGGGTTGCCGTCGGGCAAAATTTTTCTGAGCGGGTGGAAAATGTCAATCGCTTCAGTATCGCCAACCGCCACGAAAGAATGCGGCACATTCGCCGGAATAATATAAGCGTCGCCCGCGCCAATCTGATATTCTTTGCCGTCCTCGACAATGATAAAGCCGCCCTTAATGCAATAACCGAGTTGCTCGGATTCATGCGTGTGCATTTCGACTTTAGAGCCGTCCGCCATATTCCAATGGTAGCCCATCAGCTGTTTGCCGCCTTGAAAAAGATATTGAAAAACGACGCCAGGATTAATTTCCTTCTTTTCAATTTTGTCATGATAAATCATCATATCAATCACTCTCCTATTGCCTTTTCGTGGCAAAGATTTTCTCACAGGCAAACCGTCTGCCGATTTCGCATAACCAACAACCATTGACGCATAAACACGCTCATTTTCCGTTAAGCCAATTTCGCGCAGATATGCAAGAATTTTTTCGTCTTCAGTCAGCCAATGCAACTGATTAATCCAGCAACTTCCCAAATTCAAATCATTTGCCGCAAGCATCATATTTTCAACGGCAACCGCGCTATCCGCAAGGTTATTGCCGTAATTTTTCTGATTGGCGACGATAATTAAAACCGGCGCGTTGTAGTAAAAAACATAGCCGCCTTTTTTGGAAAGTAAAATTGAACTTTTCAAGCTGGAATAAGTTTCGGGCGTGACTTCCATTTTGGCAAAGGCAGATTCGGCAAGCGCCGCAAGTTTTTTCAAGACTTCGGGATTTTGCACAACCAGAAAATGATTGGTCTGATTATTGCCGCCGCTGGGAGCGTACCTGCCCGCCTCGATAATTTTTTGCAATTTGTCAGATTCAACGGCAGCCGCGCTGTAACTGCGAGTACTGCGCCGCGTCATAATCGCTTCCAGTGTATTCATTTTAAAACCTCAATCTACAAAATGGACGCGCTCGGCATTGTAACGTTCTTTCGCAGGACGCTTATTTTTCGGATAACCGAACGGCATAATGTTAAACGGCACAACATTTTCCGGCAGATTCAAAACTTTGCTAACAGCGTCAATTCTGTCTTGGAAAGGACGAACCGCCATAAAAACGCCGCCAAGCCCCAACTCTTCCAATTCAATCAAAATATTTTCCGCCGCAATCGCGCAGTTGATATCGACAAAATCAAGATTTTTCAACGTGCTGATGTTGTAGCAAATGACGATAGCCGCCGGAGCATTAGCAACGGGCTTTGCATATTTGCTGGTCGTCGAAAGTTCCTGCAGTTTTTCTTTGTTGGTAATGACGTAAAATTCCCAAGGGCGCTCATTTAAAGCACTGGGCGCGGCGAATCCTGCGCGAATCAGTTTGTCAATTTTTTCAGTTTCAACGGCGCGCTCTTCAAACATTCGGACGCTTGTTCTGTTAAAAATTGCGTTCAAAATTATTCGCCAGCCTTTTCGATTTTCGCAACAATCGCAGGATCTTTGCTCCATTCGTCTTCAGTAAATTTGCTCCACGCTTTACTCGGATGGTCGCTGAAACGAATCCCCGCTGTGCCGACGTTGTTAAGTTCGTGCCCGTCGAAGAAAATGTAAATTCTGTCCTTCGGGACGTTGGTAATTTCGGAAAAAATTTCGACGTACTTTTTAGCCAAAACTTTTTTTTGAGACTCCGCCAATTCGATTGATTTAACTGTAATTGCAGGCATTTCGATACCCCTTTCTAAGCATTGTACGCCTCATACAGCGATTTTTAATTTTGGGCAGGAATTTATACTAAAAACAATGTAACCCGCCCGCTATGAGCCGCTGAGACGTTTTAAAAGCTATTTCAGATTGGTTGAAGTACAAATTATCACTGAACGCGCGCCAATTATGAATTGCTCAGCAGAATTAATCGCCGCCGGTTCATCATAAACTGCATTTTCGCCCAAATCGCTGTTGACTTCGACTTGCCACGACAAATTTTGCGGCAAAGCAGGCAACCAAACGCCGTGACTTTCCCAATGCGCATTTATCCCAATGTAAACAAAATCATCTGTGCCGCTCGAATTTTTACCGGCAAACATCACGCCGATAACGCGATTTTCCGGCGAACCATCAAATTGCCAGGCGTTTGTGCCGTGTACGCTAATCATCGGATAACCAAAGGGCGTGCCTTGCGACATTCTCATTAAAACAGGGTGATTTTTGCGAATGGCGATAACTTTTTTGAAGAATTTAAACAAGTCTTGATTTTTCTGCAAATCGTTCCAATCCAGCCACGAAATTTTATTGTCCTGGCAGTAAGGATTGTTATTGCCGTACTGCGTGTTTCCAAATTCGTCACCCGACAAAATCATCGGAATGCCCAAACTCATTAACAAAATCGCCGCCGCATTTTTAATCATTTTGTGGCGCAAAAAATTAATGTCAGCCGGTAAATCAATATCGCCTTCCCAGCCGCAATTCCAGCTGTGATTATCGTTGCCGCCGTCAGAGCCGCCCCAGCCGTTTGCCTCGTTGTGCTTGTCGTTGTAAGCAAATAAATCGTACAAAGTAAAGCCGTCGTGGCAGGTAATGAAGTTGACGCTGGCACAATCGCCGCGCCAATATCTGTCATAAATATCTTCAGAGCCGGTAATTCTTGAGGCAACCGCGCCCGCAAGTCCACTTTCGCCCTTCAAAAATCTCCGCACGTCGTCACGATATTTGCCGTTCCATTCAGCCCAGCGACCATACGCAGGGAAATTTCCAACTTGATACAAACCGCCCGCGTCCCACGCCTCAGCAATCAACACAGCATTTTTCAAAATCGGATCGAACGCTAAAGACTCCAAGAGCGGCGGATTTGCCATAGGCGCGCCGAATGAATCTCTGCCAAGTATCGCCGCCAAATCAAATCTGAAACCGTCAACGTGATACATTCCCACCCAGTAGCGCAGACAATCCAAAATCAAATTTCTAACGATAGGATTGTTGCAGTTGAGCGTATTGCCGCAGCCGCTGAAATTGTAATAATAACCTTCGGGCGTCAAAATGTAATACATATTGTTATCGAGCCCTTTGAAGGAAATGTACGGACCATTTTCGTTGCCTTCAGCGGTGTGGTTAAAAACTACGTCGAGAATAACTTTAATACCGTTTTGGTGCAATTCTTTGACGAGATTTTTAAATTCATCGGCTTGCATTGAAAATCTGCCGCTTGCCGCGTAACCTGCCTTTGGCGCGAAAAATCCAACCGTGCTGTAGCCCCAATAGTTCATCAATTTGCCGCCGTTGCCGTCGTCGCGCGCGCCTTCAAATTCATCAAATTCAAAAATCGGCAAAAGTTCAATCGCCGTAATTCCCAAATCTTTCAAGTAGGGAATTTTTTCAATCAAACCGGCGAATGTGCCTTTAAATTTAACGCCGCTGGATTCGTCTTTGGTAAAACCGCGAACGTGAGCCTCGTAAATAATCAATTCATTGTGCGGAGTTTTGAGCGGCATATCGCCTTCCCAATCGAAATCGTCCAGCGCAATTTTTGAGCGATATTGAAATTTATTCGTCCAATCCGGCTCTTTGCCCCAAATGTCTCTGCCGGAAATTATTTTTGCGTACGGGTCGAGCAAAGTTTTGCTTTTATCAAAAGTGTTGCCGTGCTCAAAATTATATTCGCCGTCAATTCGGAAGCCGTATTCGATATTTTCATAATCCAAATCAAAGACAATCATTGAAAAAACGCTGCCAATTCGATAACTTTCTGGGAATGGAATTACAGCAAACGGCTCTTTTTCGTGCGAATGGAAAAGTATCAGCTCACAACTTTTCGCGCCCGAAGAATAAATTGTAAAATTGACGCCGCCAGGTACGATTTGAGAGCCATTTGACAAAAATAAACCTGGACGAATTTTAAAATCGCCGTAAGTATCAGTCGGGTGTAAATCAATTCTCATGACGCACCTCTAGCCCAACGCTTTTTCGGCATCTTCGATTGTCTTAACGCAGCGGAGCATTTTTATAAAACCAGTCATTTCGAAAACGTCAATAACTTCGTCAATCGCCGCCGCGTAAACCATATTAATTTTTTTAGCCTTCGCAGTTTTGGCAATCATCAAGAGCGCACGAAGTCCCGAACTCGAAACGTAGCTGACCTTTGCCAGCGAGATAATCGTGGGCTTGCCGTCCAAAAGGCTGATAACTTCGTCGCGGGCGTTATCCGAACTCGCAACGTCAAGCTGCCCGTCCAGCGAAATAATTTTGATATTGTCGTCGCGTTCAACCTTGATATTCATAATTCCACCTCAGTTTTTCGACATGCTCATTGGCGGATAAACCTCGCCGTCAATAACCGCGTCAATAATGCAAGGCTGATTCATTTTCAACGCCTCTGTAAAAGCCGCCTCAAATTCTGCGCCGTTTTTGACCTGCCAGCCTTTCGCGCCGCACGCCTCAGCATATTTCACATAATCCGGATTTCTAATATCCATAAACGCCTGTTCGCCCCAGTTATTGAGCAGGAACTTTTTAATGACGTTGAACTCGCTGTTGTTGAAAATTACGTAAATAACGGGAATATGATTTTTGACGCAGGTTAAAAGTTCAAAGCCCGCCATCAAATAATCGCCGTCGCCGCACGCGCAGATAACCGGACGATTGGGATTTGCGCATTTGACGCCGATTGAGCCGTTAACGTGACTTGCCATTGGTCCAAAACTGCCTGGATTTTGGTAAATCTGATTCTTATTCAAATTCAAATAGCCGCTGAGCCAAAGCATATGAGCGCCCGCGTCGCCCATAATAACCGCGTTTTCCGGCAAATGTTTTGAAATGAGTTTAACCAAATGCGCCGGATGCATTTTGCCATTGGAAAATTCGGGAACAGTATCGTCGTGATATTTTTTGCGAACGGCTAAATTATCCGCCAGCGGCGCGACATTATTTTTTTCAAGATAAGCAACGAGACTTTCAAGCGCGGGCGTGGCGTCGCTGATTAAGCGATAATCCGCAGGATAAACTTTGTCAATCTCGTGGCGGTCGATATTTATGTGGAAAAGTTTTTTGCCGTTGTAAAGATTTTTATTGAATCCGAAAGTCGCATTTTCGGCGAAAGAATTTCCAACCGCAATAACCATTTTTGAATCGTGAAAATAATTATTTGCGCCAACGTCGCCCGAAGTGCCGACAATTCCCATTGACAGCGGATTATCTTCAGAAATGTAGCCCTTAGCGTCCATTGTGCTGACGAACGGAATTTTCCAAGTATTAATCAATTTTTCAAGAATTTCTTTGGAGTCGGAACGAACGCAGCCATAACCAATCATTAACAGCGGCTTATTTTCCGGCTTAAATTCCTGCGCGAAGGCTTTGCAGAAAGTTTCAATTTGAGATTCGCCCGCTAAAACTTTTGGAATTGAAATGTCAATCGAGCGATAATAAGGCACTTCGGCAAAACTTACATCTTTCGGAATATGCAAATGCACAGGTCCAGGTCTGCCTTCAAACGCCGTGTAAATTAATTCCTCAAGCACGGGAATGGTATCTTTCGGATCTTCGAGAATGACGGATTTTTTTGTTGTAGCTGCAAACATTCTTTGAGAATCCGGCGTACGACTTAAGCCGCTTGTCTCATTGAGTGCGCCCTTGCCGCGCGTGTGACGGGACGGATAGCCGCTAATTGCCAACATCGGAATTGAATCAGAATACGCAACCGCCAAACCGCTAAAAAGATTGAACGCGCCAGGTCCGCCGGTCGCGAAGCAAACGCCCAATTTCTTTGAAAACATACCGTAGCCCATCGCCATAAATGACGCCGCTTGTTCGTTTTGAATTATGACAGTTTTAATTTTGTCAGTTTTTTTGAGCGCAAGAAGCATAGAGCCGTTGACTTGCCCCGAACCGCCGAAAACGTGATCTACTCCAATTTCTTCAAGCACTTTTACAATAGTTTGATAAACGTCCAAATTATATCGCCACCTTAAAGTTAAAAAAGTTAGTGGAAAGTTTTTGCGCTAACCACTAACCACATTGATATTCAAAAATTTATAGAATTAAAGTCCGCGTTCCTTGAGCACTTTAACGAGCAAATCACCAAACGCAATGGAAGATTCAACGCTCGTGCCGGTAATGAACGGGTGATCATAATAAACTTGCGGGCTTTCACGATTTGCATTGATGCGGGAAATGCAAGCGCCGTTAGGACCTACCGCGCCGCGTACCAAATCTTCCAGCGGAATTAAAAAGCCAGGCGTTACAACGTTAGTACCTTTGTTATCTTCAGTCGTGCCGTAAAGATCATAAGTCATCGCCATACCAGGACCGTAAAAATCCCAAGCGCGCGGGTGAGCAGTAATTTTCTTGCCGTAAATGACGGATTTATAATCGTTTTCTGGGTCGCGGCAAAATACCAACGCGCCAACAGCATAGCAGAGCGCCGCCACGATTTTATCAGCTTTTATCGCGTCAAGAATAAGTTTATGAAGTTCCCAGCAGTTGCACATATCGAGCGTTACGCCAGGACCGCCCGCCATTGCGATAGCGTCATAATCTTTCATATCGACTTCGCTAAATTTTTTAGGATTCGCCCATTCGTCGCCGTCAACCAATTCTTTGCAGCGATTGCAAACATCTTCGGGATTGACATAAACTTTTTGAATAGGGTCGTAAAATTTAGGGTCGACACTCGCCGCAAACGGGAGCGGCTTTTTGCCCTGCGGAGTTGCAAGCGTTACTTCAAAGCCAGCCTTTTTGCAAGCGTCCCACTGCGCCTGAAGTTCCTCGCCCCAAGTGCCATAGTTAGTTGCGCAAATTAAAACCTTTGCCATTAAAATATCTCCTTTGAATTAAAGTCCGCGTTCTTTGAGCACTTTAACAAGTAAATCACCAAATGCAATGGAAGATTCAACCGATGTACCGGTAATAAACGGATGATCATAATAAACTTGCGGGCTTTCACGATTAGCGTTAATGCGAGCAATGCAAGCGCCATTCGGACCAACAGCGTCACGAACCAAATCTTCAACAGGCCACGGGAAACCAGGCGTTACAACGTCAGTACCTTTATTGTCTTCAGTTACGCCATAAAGATCATAG
>CAJOIB010000086.1 GCA_905234705.1 uncultured Selenomonadaceae bacterium
ATCTGAAGTTGTCAGGGACATTAAATTTCGTTCTTTCATTTTAGCAAAATCGCCGTTCAGATTGGTTAAAAGATTTGCGGCGTATTCTGCAGAGGCGGCCTTAGTTTTGAGCCAGCCGTCTAATTCTTTGCCTTGAGCGTCGACAACTGCGGCAATTTCTTCTTCCAAAGTCTTGGTTAAACTTTTGTCAGAAATGTAGTAGCCGATAATTGACACAATCGCGATTAACGCCCCCGCCAGTGCCGCCAACATTGAAAATTTTTGTTTCAAACCCGCATTCATAAAAAAACCCTCTTTCATAAATTTTTCGTGCCATCGATGAATCCTTTAGATTATATCACGAAATTTAGTGGCGCAATGTATATAGAGTTGAAAAAATTTCCGCCACGGTTTAAAATGGCGGCAGTTTTTTTATTGGAGGGAGCAAATTGGAAAATATTTCTAAAGTTTATGAGCCGCAGAATTTTGAGCGCGAAATTTACGCCAAATGGGAAGCGGATAAAAATTTTCATACTGAAGCCAGTCGCGCAGGTGAGCCGTACAGCATAGTTATTCCGCCGCCGAATGTTACGGGGCAGTTGCATATGGGGCACGCACTCGACGAAACTTTGCAGGATATTTTGATTCGCTATCACAGAATGCGCGGCGATAATACATTGTGGATGCCTGGCACTGACCACGCCGGAATTGCAACTCAAGCGCGCGTTGAGGCGTCTCTGCGCGAAGAGGGCACTAATCGCTATGAATTAGGGCGCGAAAAATTTTTAGAGCGCGTCTGGCAGTGGAAGGAAAAGTACGGCAACCGCATTACTCAACAGCTTAGGATTTTGGGCGCAAGTTGCGATTGGGACAGAGAGCGTTTCACTATGGACGAAGGCTGTTCCGCCGCTGTCAGAAAAGTTTTTGTCACGCTGTACAATGAAGGGCTGATTTATCGCGGCAACAGAATTACTAATTGGTGTCCGAAATGCAACACGGCGCTTTCTGATATTGAAGTTGAGCACGTCACCGAGCAGGGGCATTTGTGGCATTTGCAATACAAATTCAAAGACAGCGACGAATATGTTGAAGTGGCGACGACGCGCCCAGAAACTATGTTAGGCGATACCGGCGTTGCAGTTCACCCCGACGACGAACGCTATAAAAATTTGGTTGGACGCACGCTGATTTTGCCGATTATGAACCGCGAAATTCCGCTTTTCGCCGATGAATATGTTGATAAAGAATTTGGCACTGGCGCGGTTAAAGTTACTCCGGCGCACGATCCTAACGATTTTGAAATGGGCTTGCGTCACAATCTCGCGCAGGTTAAAGTTATCAACAACGACGGCACAATGGCGGACGGGCTTGGTAAATATTCTGGATTAGACAGGTACGAATGCCGCAAAATGATTGTCGAAGATTTGAAGGCGGCGGGCGTTTTGGTTTCTGTGGAAAATCACGAGCACGCGGTTGGTCATTGTTCGCGTTGCAATACGACGGTCGAGCCGCTTGTCAGCCGTCAATGGTTTGTGAAAATGGACAGCCTTGCTAAACCGGCGATTGACGCTGTGAAAAATGGCGATTTAAAATTTGTGCCGGAGCGCTTTACAAAAATTTATATTAATTGGCTGGAAAATATTCGTGATTGGTGTATCAGCCGCCAACTTTGGTGGGGGCACAGAATACCGGCTTGGTATTGCGGCGATTGCGGCGAAATGACTGTTGGCGAAAATGTCACTGAATGCGCCCATTGTCACAGCAAAAATATCGCGCAGGACGAAGACGTTTTAGATACCTGGTTCAGCAGTGCGCTGTGGCCTTTCTCGACGCTTGGCTATCCCAATGAAACGCTCGAACTCAAAAAATTTTATCCGACTTCAACGCTTGTTACCGGCTACGATATTATATTTTTCTGGGTCGCGCGAATGATTATGATGGGCTTGAAATTTCGCGGCGAAGTTCCTTTCCGCAATGTTTTTATTCACGGCTTGGTTCGTGACGAATTTAATCGTAAAATGTCAAAATCGCTCGGCAATGGAATTGATCCGGTTGAAGTTATCGACAAATACGGCGCGGATTCTTTGCGGTTTATGCTGGTTACCGGCAACACGCCTGGAAATGATTTGCGTTTTTCGTGGCAGCGCGTTGAATCTGCGCGAAATTTCGCCAATAAGATTTGGAATGCGTCGCGTTTTCTGCTAATGAATCTTGAGAATTTCGACGCCGATTTTAAGCCCGCTGAAAATGATTTGACGCTGGCTGACAAATGGATTATTTCACGGCTGAATCGCACTGCGCGAGCGGTTACTGAAAATCTTGATAAATTTGAACTCGGTGAAGCGGCGCGGCTTATGTACGATTTTATTTGGTCGGAATTTTGCGATTGGTACATTGAGCTGACGAAGGCTAGACTTTACGGCGAAGATGTCAAGGCGAAAAATACCGCGCTTTATGTTTTAAATACAGTGCTTGAAAAATCTTTGCGGCTGTTGCACCCGTTTATGCCGTTCCTCACAGAAATTATCAGACAAAAATTGCCGAACGCCGAAGGTTCGATAATGCTCGCGCAGTGGGTTAAAGCTGGCGAGATTGACGAAGACGCAGAAAATCAAATGCAGATTATCACGGAAATTATAAAAGTCATTCGCAATTTGAAAAATGAAATTGGCGTTGAGCCGCGTAAAAAATCTGAAGTTGTGCTAAAAATCGCCAGCGCTGAAACTTTGAGCGTCGTTAAGTCGAACGTCAACTACATTGCCGAACTTGCCGCCGCTGAGCCGATTAATTTTTCCGCAGATAAACCCGACCACGCTTTAACCGGCGTTGCATTGGGCGTTGAAATTTTCTTGCCGCTTAAAAATCTTATCGACACCGACAAAGAAATTGCGCGCCTTCAAAAGGAACTCGACAAACTCAAGAAAGGCATTGCGTCAACCGAGGGCAAACTTAAAAACGAAAAATTTATCAGCAAAGCTCCGGCTGAAGTTGTGCAGGCTGAACGCGAAAAATTATCCGTCGCGCAGGAAAAAATTTCGTCCGTCGAATCGCGCATTGAGCAACTTAAAAATTTATAAAAATAATCTACTCATAATCTGAAACTTTACCGCTTCGGCGGTTTTTTATTGAATATTTCTTGAGAAACATGCTATTTCAATTTATAATGGAATAAATTTTTAGTGGATGCAATAAATGTAATAGGAGGCGTTTAAATTGGACGAAGACAGAAAGCGGTTTTTCTTAGAGTCGACGCAACCGCCTAAGCCAAAATCTAAAACAAAATATTTAATCGGTGCATTTGTGGCAACCGCGTTAGTTTTCTACGGTTGCTCTTCTGAGCCAGATACTACAAAAGATCCCGCGCCCGCCGAAACAAATAATGCTGTTGGACAACGCTTGAAAGATGATAATGGCGTCGAGTACACGCTGATTGACAACGGCGACGGCACTGAAACCGCCAAATATGACGACGGCAAATCCGTTACCTTCAAGCGGCAGGAAGATGGTTCGTTGGATTATTTGTATGGCACTGCCGGATTAATCGCAGGTATGGCGGCGGGTTATTATCTTTTCCATGGCTATCAGAATACCGGCAATTTGGGCAGATGGGATTCTGCTAATAATCGCTATGCTGTTTCCGAGCCTCTTAAACGCAATGACCAAAATACTCCTGGCGGCAGCGGAGCGGGCGCTTTAAAATCGAATAACAATACTACTGTTAAAACTTCTACGCCCGCGGCAAATAATTCTAACGTCAATAACGCCACCACGCCTCAAAATTCAACAAATAATACCACCGCGAAAAATCCTGCGCCCGCTACAAATAATTCTAAGGTTAATTTGTCAAAAGACAGCACGGTTACATCGAAAACACCAACAACTTCAACTGCGAAATCAACTGCGAAAAGCGGATTTGGTACGGCTGGCGCGCGCGGCGGTTCTGCGGCGTCTTAAGGCGGTGGATTTATGACTTACATTGATTCGATTGACCAAAATATTATGCCGTTTGTCAAATACGGCGATTATCCCGACCGTTATCCCGCATTGTCCGCGCTCCATTTTGATAAAAATTTTTACACTGAAATTAGAAATGCCAGCCGTGAATTATTTATAATTTTTGAGAAAGTCGTTCGAGTTTTTCAGCAAGCGCCAAAAAAATTTCAAGAGCAAATGGAAATTCCGCCAAAACTGATACCGTTTTTAAACATACCAAATGCATTGAATTTATCGACGTGGCTGTCGCGTTTTGATTTTGTCATTGACGAGAGCAGCGCGCTTAAAGTTGTCGAAATTAATGCTGATACGCCTTGCGGGATTATTGAAGCGTATTATGTCAATCAAATTGCGGCTGACAGTTTTGGTTGCGAGAATCCGAATTTTGGCGCGGAACAGAAATTGTCAAGTTTCCTGCGCCATATTCGGCAAAAAATTTCGCCGCCTAAAATTAATCTGTCCAGCGGAATTTTTAATCGCACGCGTCCGTTTATATTTTCCTGCTTTGAAGATTATCCGGAAGATTACGGCACGACGAAATATCTGATGAATTTGCTCAAGCGCGAATCCATTTCCGGCGATGTTGAATTTGTGTCGTTTTACGATTTGCAAGTTGACAATGACGGAATACTTTTACCGGACGGTCGCCACGCCTCAGCTATTTATCGACTTCACCCAATGGAAATTTTGATTGAAGAAACTGCAACGGACGGCGAGGATTTGGGCGTGCTTTTTATGCAACGATACGCGGAAAATAAATTTGCGATGTTCAATCCGCCCGAAGCGATTATCATGCAGAATAAATCATTTTTCGCGCTGGTGTGGCAGATTTATTTGTACAGCGATTATTTCAGCGCTAATGAGCGCGCGGTTATCGAAAAATATATACCGCCGAGTTTTTTTGACGAAGATATTAAATTTCTGGCGGACGGCGAATATATTAAAAAGCCGATATGGGGGCGCGAAGGGCGCAACATTTCAATCATTAAAAATCAGCGCACGATTTACGAAAATCAGATTGACGCGCCGGACGAAGTTGTTTGCCGCGATTCGGATAAATTTATGTATCAGCAATTTATTCACACGCCGAAATTTGAAGTGCAGGTTGACAGCGGTTGGCTCGACGGTTTCATAACGGTTAGCTGTTTTATGTTGGGCGCGCAGCCTTCCGCTGTTTACTGCCGCTTTTCGCCGAATAAAATTATTGGCACTGAAGCTTATTATGTTCCGTTGGTGGTGAATTAAATGGAAAATGCTTTAAAATATCTTGACAGTTTGAAAATTTTTGGGATAAAGCCAGGCTTAGAGCGCATTGAAAAAATTATGAGCGCGCTTGACAATCCGCAGAATAATTATCCGACAATCCACGTTACCGGCACGAATGGCAAGGGTTCGGTATGTGCGATGCTGGCGGAGATTTTGAAATTGAGCGGCAAGCGCGTTGGTTTATTTACTTCGCCGCATTTGGAAAGTTATTGCGAGCGGATTAAAATTAATGGCGAAAATATTTCTGAGGCGGATTTTGCGGCGCAGATTGAATTGGTGAAAAATTGTGGCGTTGAGGCGACGCAGTTTGAAGTTTTGACGGCGGCGGCGTTTGAATATTTTTCGCGCAGGAAAGTTGACATTGCGGTTATCGAAGTTGGGCTTGGCGGGCTGTACGATTCGACGAATGTTATTACGCCGGAAATTTCGATTATTACAAATGTGGCGTTGGAGCACGAGAATATTTTGGGCGATTTGAAAAGTATCGCGCAGAACAAGGCGGGGATTATCAAGGCGGGCGTTCCGGTTGTGACGGGCGCTGAAGGTTTGCCGTTGGAAATTATTAAAACTGTCGCGCAGGAAAAAAATTCTCCGCTCTATGAAATACACTTACCACTAACCACTAACCACTTTTCACTTAACTTGCGTGGCGAATATCAAAAGTTTAACGCGGCGATAGCGATTCAAGCGGCTAAGATTTTAAATATCAATGAGAAAATCATTCGCGCAGGACTTGAGAGCGTTGAATGGGCTGGGCGCTTTGAGATTATTAACGGCGTTGTGATTGACGGCGCGCACAATCCGCACGGGGCAAAGGCTTTGCGGGCGAGTTTAGATAAAAATTTTCCGACCGGCAAACGCACTTGGATTTTTGGCGCATTGGCTGATAAAAATTTTGATGAGATGATTAGCATTTTATTTCGCGCAGATGATTATGTGATAGTGACGCCGCCGCTTTCCGAACGTGCCGCGACGATTAAAATCCTATGTGAAAATTTGTCGGCGCGCGGCATTAAAAATATTGGCGTTGAAAATATTGCTGAGGCTGTTCGACTGTTAAAAAATGCTGATGGCGACGTGAAAATCGTTGCTGGTTCGCTGTATTTGATAGGCGCGGCAAGAAAATATTTGGCGTGAAAAAATTTTTTTGCAAGGGGGTTGACAAGTGGGTTAGTTTGAAGTATTATACGCAGGCTGAATCACTTCAGCGGGCTCTTTGAAAATTAAACAATGCAAACGCTAGAATGTGCGG
>CAJOIB010000087.1:0-21348 GCA_905234705.1 uncultured Selenomonadaceae bacterium
GTTTGATTTTATCAGCGGCTTGGGAATAATCATTTTATCGGCAACGGTTTGCTCAGTTTTGATGTACAGAGTTCTCGGCAAAATTTAATCTTTCAGCGTGAACCAAATTTCGTCCTTAAAATTTGTGCCGCTGAGATTGTCGAAATTCATCACCAGGGCTTTGATAACCTTCAAACAGCTTTTAGTATCCAGACCGTAACCAACATAATAATTTTCGTCGATTTTGAATGGAAGAACTAAAGTCTCTGGTTTATCCGAAAATAAGTTATTTTTGCCAGAATCATTCACAGCGCGTTTGAAAATGTCTTTGTCCAGATTATAAAGTTGAGTAACCAATTCGCGCAAAAAATCGCTCCAATTCTTGAGATTTTTTTCAACATTGAAAATTGAAACAATCGCGGGCTTTGTCCCTGTAAATCTGTTAAAATCCGAATCTAGTGTAAAAATATTTTCATTGACATTGACCGCCGGAATATATTTCTTAGGCAGTTCCCAAATCTTAATGGCTTTATCGGCTAAATTTTCTGCGCGACGGCGAATCTGCCGCGAAGTCCAATCGCTATTTTTAGAAACTTCGCGCGTCAAATCAAATCTGGAATTTGTATATTCTACCTTTTTGTCGCTAAATGCGGCATTTTTTTTGGCATTATCGACGAGCACCAAATTTCCTAAGCTGTTAACATATTGCTCTGCCTGCGAATCATTTTTGTCGCGCAGATATTTTTTCCATTCGGCTGTAAATTTTTTCGGAATTACCAATTCAACGGACGCGTCGCTATAATTCGGAAAATCTGTCGCGCCGTCCAAAACGTAAAGCAGATATTTGCACGTGTCCTTGATTGTCAAATTCAGTTCGTTGCTCAACAAAGCCTGTCGAAAATCTTCATTGCTCGGAAAAGTATATTTGCCCTTGCCGTCCGTGATAGCCTTCCAAAATGTGTCCGTTGTTATTTCGCCGGATTTTTCGAGTCGCGAAAGCACATTACCGGCGGTTTGATCCGTGTCAATTCCGGTTTGCCGACAAATTTTCGACCGACATTTAAACGAAATGAGCGCGTTAACCGTCTCGATAAAAGTATTTTCATTAAAATCGCCGCGCGCGTAACGCTCATTCAAACCCATTAAAATAATCTGCATATTCGTGGACTTCAACAAATATATCAGCTCATAAAATTTTTTATCCAGCGCGGATAATTCGCTGAAATTTGTATTTTCGTCAAAGAGCAGGCGGCTATAAAATTGGGCGTTGCGGTACATATCGGCAAGCAAATTTTCAATCTGCACGGTTTTATCGCCGCTGTAATTTTCCTTGAAATATTTTTTGAAAGTCTCATACATTGCATTTTGCGAGTTGTGAATATTTTTGCCTTCATGCATATCCTTGCTGGATTTTCGCTTCATAATCAAGTAGTAAAGCATAAATTTATCAAAAGTCTCCGAAGTCTTCAGCAAGAGTTCCATTTTCAGCCAATAATTTTTGTAAAAATTCTCCTGCGTTTCGCGCTCTAAATCCATCAGCAAAAAATTTCTAATCAATTCGGTTTCAGTTAAATCTTTGCCGGTAGAATTTAACGATTCAAAAATCTGTTGCGGATTTTCATTGCCCAATTCCATCGCGACAATCTTTAATTTTTTCAGCGCCGCCAAAAGTAACTCTGCTTTTGGTCTAATCTTATGAACGAGCTTATTTTTGAAAAAATCATAACTTTGATAAAGCCGTGAATTTTTTTCCTGTTCGGTAAATGTATCGCCAACCATTATTTTTTTGAAAATCGCGCTATCATATTCAGAGGGTTTCAAATCGAACAGATATTTTTCTTTGCCGGTAACATCACAAATAGCCTTCGCAAGAAGTAAAAAGCTAGTCAGCCGCTGTTGCCCGTCAATTATGATGTATGTATCGTTGTTGGGTTTTTGACATACAATCGTTCCGAGAAAATGCGAAGTTGTATCGTCCGTACCCATAATTTGCGTTATATCTTTAAAAAATTGCTCGCAATGAATCTTTCGCCAATCATAATTCCGTTGATAAACCGGAATCAGAAAAACTTTTTCGCCTGCAATAAAATCAATCAGCCTGGTATAACTTACTTGCATTTAATTTGCTCCTTTCCAAAAATTTGATTCAATTATCAGCCGCGGCGACGATTTTGTCAATAAAAAAAGCGGCTTCTCTGCCGCCAAGGAATTTTATGAGTGTTGAACTAAAAATATTCCAGATAAAACCATGAACATTCCAATTAACATTGACAGAGTAAGCGGCTCACCTAAACAAATGACGCCGCCCAAAACTCCAACGACCGGTACGCCCAAAACCGAAATTGAAGCTTTGCTGGCTTCCATATTCCGCAAAATGTACACCCACAAGAAAAACGCAAACGCTGACGCTAAAACGCCATTGTAAAGCAAACACGCAACAGCCGTTAGCGTCCAATCAGCGCGCACTTCGCCAAACGTCGCCGCATAAATCACCAGCAAAATCGCGCCAACTACCATCTGCCACGTCGTTAAGGCTATCGGGTTGCACTGCGCGAGTTTCGCTTTCATTAAAATATTTCCGAGCGCCCAGAAAATTGCCGCCGATAACGCTATGAGCATTGCTGAAAAGTTGCCGCTTATTTCGACGTTCATTAATACGCCAATCCCGATTATTCCCAGCGCCACGCCAAATATTTTTTTCTTAGTTAGTTTCTCATTCAAGAAAAATGCGGCTAAAATCGTTACCCACATCGGCATTGTATAATTCAGCACGGAGACTAAGCCCGCGTCCAAAAATTGAAAACAATATTGGACGATTGACGCGCCAATCGCTATTTGCAATACGCCGGTTAATGCTATCCAGCCCCAAAATTTTTTAGGCGGCAACGGTAATTTGGTTATGAAAGCTACAGCCAAAAGTACCGCCGCGCCCAATGAAAATCTGTACGCAACGAAAATTTCCGGAGTGAAAAATTCGTTAGCTGTTTTCATTACGACAAAATTGAAGCCCCAAATTAAACAAAGGATTATTAACGCACGAAACATTATTTTAATCCGGCTTGCTCGCGCAGGAATACTGCCTTGTCAATGCGTTCCCAACTGAAACCTTCATCTTCGCGCCCAAAATGCCCGTACGCTGAAGTTTGTTTATAAATCGGGCGGCGCAAATCCAGCATTTTAATGATACCGCGCGGACGCAAATCAAAATTATCATTAACAAGCTTAGCAATCAGCGCCTCGTCAACTTTATTAGTTCCGAAAGTGTCAATCTGAATGGAAACCGGACGCGCCACGCCAATAGCATAAGCAATTTGAATTTCGCATTTGTCAGCCAAGCCCGCCGCAACAATATTTAACTCGCGCTTCTGTCAACCTTGGTGGGATCTTTGCCGCTGAAGGCGCCGCCGCCGTGCCTACTAACCCCGCCATACGAATCCACAATAATTTTTCTGCCGGTTAAGCCGCTGTCGCCCTGCGGTCCGCCGATAACAAATTTGCCTGTCGGATTCACAAAATATTTTGTTTCCGGCGTCAAAAGATATTCCGGTACAACGTGCTTGATAACGTACTTAATCATATCCGCCTTAATTTGTTCAAGCGGAACATCGGGGTTGTGTTGCGTCGAAATAACAATAGTATCAACCGCAACAGGCTTGCCATCTTCATAAATAACGGTAACTTGCGTTTTTCCGTCCGGACGCAGGTAATTTACTTCGCCGGTAGTTTTGCGAATCTCAGCCAATCTGTAAGCCAATTTATGAGCAAGCGAAATCGGCAACGGCATATATTCCGGCGTCTCATTGGTCGCGTAGCCAAACATCAAACCTTGGTCGCCCGCGCCAATTTCATTTTCATCATCAAATGCGCTGTTGACGCCCTGCGCGATATCCGGCGATTGTTCGTCAATCGAAATTAAAACCCCAACTGTATCGGCGTCAAAACCATAAGCCGAATTTGTATAGCCAATTTCGCGCACAGCTTCACGAATAATTTTAGCAATGTCAACATAGCAGCTGGTAGAAATTTCGCCGACAACGTGAACTTGCCCCGTCGTAACAACAGTTTCGCACGCCACGCGCCCAAGCGGATCTCTCTCCAAAATCGCGTCCAAAATACTGTCCGAAATTCTGTCAGCAACTTTATCCGGATGTCCTTCAGTCACAGATTCAGATGTAAACAATGTTCTCGCCAATTTTATCACACTCCTGTTATTTATTTTCTTCAAGCAGATTTAATAATTCATCGTAGTCTTTTTTGAGTTGCAGGTACTCTTCAGCAATTTTCAACGCCGCAAATACGGCTATTCGACTGCCTATGAAACTTTTTGTATTTTGTGAAATGGACTTCATAGTCGCGTCAACCTTTTGCACGCACAGCCTTAAACCTTCGGGGTCGTCCGTACGAAGATTGTAAATATCACCAAAAATTTCAACAGTCACACGTTGCAAATCGCTGGATCTTTTAACGTCCTTCAACCCACTCACCTCAAGCCCTTAGCTCAGCCGCAAAAGTTTTTTCTACCGAGAGTAAAATATCCTTGAAGGCCGCGTCCGCCTCTTCGTCCTTGAGTGTGCGCTCGCCAGATTGAAATTTAATCGTAAACGCCAAACTTTTTTTGTCAGCAGAAATTCTGTCGCCGGTGTACACGTCAAACAGCGTAACGCCCTTGAAAAATTCGCCCGCCGCCTTAGCTATAACTTTTTCCACTTCGCCAGCAACCACTTCACGATTAACCAAAATTGCCAAATCGCGCGTTATCGCAGGATATTTCGGCAAACTCTCAAACACAAATTTTTTCGCCGTGCATTTAATCAGCGTCGCAATATCAGCCTCAAAAATGTAAATTTTCTTGCCAATACCAAACGCCTCAGCAACCGCCGGATGAACTTCACCAACCGTAGCCAAAATCTCGCGACCTTTTTTGAAAATCGCAGTCTTGCCAGGGTGCAACGCATAATGCGCGCCCGCCTCGACCGTGTAATTCAAAATCGACAACTGCGCGAAAAGTTCTTCAACAATTCCCTTAGCGTCGTAAAAATCAACTTCAGCCGAATTTTGCGACCAACCTTTAGGCTCGCGCCGCCCCATTATCAAACCCGCTAATTTTAAAACTTCGCGCGGCTGTTCGGTTATCGGCAAAGATTTCGGGAAAAATACCGGCGCTATTTCAAAAAGTCTAACGTCTTCATTTTTGCGGCTCAAATTTCGCGCGGCATTTTCCAATATCGAACCAATTAAATTCGTGCGGAGCAGCGGATTTTCGTATGGATTCATAATCGGCACTGCGCGACGCAATTCGCTATCAGCCGGAATTTGCAATTTGTCAAAAGTCTCAACGCTGGTAAACGCAAACGAAATTTCTTCATTCATACCGAGCGCCGCCAGGATATTTTTAATTTTATCGGTAAAATTCTGCGTTTTAGACTGCCGCCCCTGTTGACTGCCCTTTGGCAAAGTTGCGGGAATTTTATCATAGCCGTAAATGCGCGCGATTTCTTCAGATAAATCTTCCATGAGCGTAACGTCATTTCGCCAATCCGGAACGGTCGCCACATTGCCGGAAATTTTAAAACCAAGCGCCGTCAATACGTCAACAATTTCTTTGTCGCTGTAATTCGTGCCGAGCCTGTCGTTAATTTGTTTCGTGGTGAATTGAACTTTGACAGCTGGCTTAGGATTCGGATAAATATCGACAATGCCCTTGCAAACTTTGCACGCGCCCATTTCCTGCAAAAGTTGAGCCGCCCTGTCCAGCGCAATAACAGTTGCCTTTTCATTGACGCCGCGCTCAAATCTGCCCGACGCCTCGGAATGTAAACCAACTGCGCGACTGGTTCGACGAATCGACGCCGCATTGAACGCCGCCGCTTCCAATACAACTGTCTTAGTTTTTTCAGTAATTTCGGTTTCAAAACCGCCCATAACGCCAGCCAAGCCCGCCGCCTTTTCAGCGTCAGCTATCACAAGTTCATCGCCCTTAGCAAGCCGATTTGAATCGTCAAGCGTGTGGAGTTGCTCACCCGCAACCGAGCGCCGCGCATTTAAAACTTTGCCGACAATTTCATCATAATCATAAGCGTGCATTGGCTGACCGAGCTCAACCATTACAAAATTTGTCACGTCAACCACATTGTTAATCGCACGAATCCCCGCGCCTTCCAAACGTTTTTGCAACCATTCTGGCGAAGGTCCAAGCTTAACATCTGTCAGCACTCGCGCAGAAAAACGACTGCACAAATCCGGAGCGTCAATCTTAATTTTAATCATATCAGCCGCATTTTTGCCCGCGTCTTCGTTAACTTTAATTTCTGGGAAGTGCGCAGGCTTTTTCAGCAAAACCGCCGCTTCACGAATCAAACCAAATACGCTGAAACAATCGCCGCGATTCGCCGTCAATTCAAATTCCAAAATGTCGTCGTCAAGCCCAAGCACTTCAGCCGCAGGAACTCCAACCAGCGTATCCGCAGGCAAAATATAAATGCCGCTGCTGTCGCCTTCAATCTTCAGTTCGTCCGCACTGCACAGCATACCATTTGAAACAACGCCGCGCAATTTGCTTTTCACAATTTTTTTCCCGCAAGGTAAATTCGCGCCAACCATCGCCACCGGTACAATATCGCCCGCCTTGACATTCTGCGCGCCCGTCACAATCTGAATCAATTCACCAGCGCCTACGTCCATTTGGCAAACGAACATGTGATCTGAATCAGCATGCTTAACAATTTCCGCAACTTTGCCGGTAACAACTTTTTCAAGTCCAGCGCCCGCGTGTACGATATTCTCGACAGCTATTCCCGCCATTGTAAATTTTTCCGCCAGCTCGTCCGCCGTGCAATCTATATCAATGAAGTCTTTCAACCATTTTGTGGATACTTGCATATAATCCGCTCCTTCAATTAAAATTTCTTCGACTGGTCGCCGCAATTTTTGAAAGGTCATTGCCGTTCAACATTGCCTCGTATCGCTGAAACAAATCTATAACAATTTTGCGCTCGTCGTCGTACCAGTCCTTTGGGTAGCCGTACGCGTCCATTACAGCCATATCGTTTGCCCTGTGCGCCGCACGCAACTCCGGCGGCATTACATTTTCGTCGTACAAATCAGCCAGGCTCGCCTCGGGATATTTCGCCCGCGCGTCCAAGATAGCCTGCGCCGCTGCTTCAATCTTTGCCCGCCGTTTAGCGTCCGCATTGATAAATATAAAATTATTGTAAACTATCGTACCCGAATATCTGTAACTCATACCGAGTCGTCCCGCCACAACTCGCATCCATGCCATATGTACATTTGAAGTTAACGTTCCAAATAAAAAAATTGGACAATTAGGAATGAATGAGCAGGCATCGCTGGCAATAATTTCTGGCGGCATAAAACCCATTGGAATATATTTTCGTCTTTCGCCACTAACGCGCGGAACTATCAAATAATCGGTGTCGGGCTGTCTATTTTCAGTGAATAACCAGGCTTTATCAGCCCACTTGCGAGTTGCGGCTTTTTGGCTTTTTAAACGAAAAGATTTAACTTTTAAAACGCGCTCATAAACCGGCGTCATTTTGCGCAATTCATTTGGCGGACAATCAACCAGCCACAGGCAATAGCGAATCTTATTATTGATAAAATCATCTGCGCCCATATACTGGCGAATAAATTTTTCGGCGGGTGGGCATTTTTTTATAAGTTCGTCGCGCTCTTCGGCAGACAAAATCAAATTGCCGCCGTCGGTCGGTTGACTGCCCTTGGTCATCCGCGGTACGGTAAATCTTTTGTGCGGGTCAATCTCATAGACAATATTTGTATCGTCGATAATGTATGGATTTTCGCTAGACATTGTGCGCCCTCAAAATTGATTCAAAAATCTAATGTCATTTTCAAAAAACATTCGCAAATCGTCAATGCCATATTTCAGCATAGCGAGCCTTTCAACTCCAACTCCAAAAGCAAAGCCGCTGACAACATTTGAATCGTAGCCGCTCATCTTCAAAACGTCTGGGTGAACTTCGCCCGCGCCGAGAATTTCAAGCCAGCCGCTGCCGTGGCAAACTTTACAATCACCCTTGCCGTGACAAATCGGACAAGAAACATCAATTTCAGTGCTAGGCTCAGTGAACGGGAAAAAGCTTGGGCGCAATCTGATTTGGGCACTTTCGCCAAAAAATTGCTTGCAGAAAAAATCAAGCGTTCCCTTCAAATCGGCAAAAGTAATTCCCTTGTCGATAACGAGCCCTTCAACTTGAGTGAACATTGGCGCGTGGCTTGCGTCATAATCGTCGCGGCGATAAACTCTGCCAGGCGCTATCATGCGAATCGGCGTATTGGGCGGATTTTTTTGCATAGTTCGAGCCTGTACCGGCGAAGTTTGCGTGCGCAATAAAATTTCGTTGGTTATGTAAAATGAATCTTGAGTATCTCGCGCAGGGTGATCTTTAGGCAAATTGAGCGCCTCGAAATTAAAATAATCCGTTTCGACTTCCGGACCTTCCTCAACGGTATAGCCCATTTGAATAAAAATTTCCTTGACGCGGTTCAAAGTCAAAGTGAGTGGGTGCAAATGCCCGCAATGAATTTTTCTGCCAGGAAGTGTCACGTCGATTTTTTCAGACGCCAATTTATTTTGCAAATCCTGCGCTTTGAGTTCAGCATTTTTATCAGCAATTAACTGCTCGATTTGGGCGCGCGCCTCATTAACGATTTTGCCAATTTTAGGACGCTCCTCCGCGCTCAGTTGGCTTATACCGCGCAATAAGCCGGTCAATTCGCCTTTTTTTCCAAAAATTTTAACGCGGACGTTGTCGAGTTCTTTTAAATCTGAAGCCGCGCTTATCATTGTTGCCGCTGATTCGCGCAGTTGTTGTATTTGTCGTTCCATTGCAAAATAATTTATCATAAGGCGGGCGATATTGCAAGCCATTATTCGCAATGTTATAATTTCTGTGAGATTTAATGATAGGAGATTATTTTATGGGATTGACTCGTGAATCAGTTGAACTTTTAGCACCGGCGGGTACATTTGAAGCATTTAAGGCGGCGATAGACGCGGGCGCTGACGCTGTTTATTTGGGCGGCAAAAATTTTAATATGCGCGTCCACAGCAACAAATTTAATCTGGATAATGACGAACTGAAATCCGCCGTGAAATACGCGCACGGCAGGAACGTTAAGCTGGACGTGACGATTAATAATTTGATGAGCGTTGAAGAAATCGCGCCGCTGGAAAAATATCTGCGGTTTTTGGACGAAATTAAAATTGACGCGGCGATTGTCCAAGATTTTGCAGTGATTCAGCTGATTAGAAAACTCGGCTTGAACATTCCGATTCACGCGTCCGTTATGATGAATATTAATAGCGCCGCCGCAGTCGAATTGCTGAAAAAATTTGGGATTAAGCGCGTGGTTGTCAGTCGTGAATTGAGTTTTGAGTCGGTAAAAAATCTGCGCGAGGCGACCGGCATTGAAACGGAATATTTTATTCACGGCGATATGTGCGTGGCGGTTTCGGGGCAATGCATACATTCTGGCGTAACATTTGGGCAGAGCGGCAATCGCGGGCGTTGTTTGAAACCGTGCCGCTGGGCTTACAAATTTATTGACGAAAAAACCGGCGCGATTTTGGACGATACCAGTTACAAATTGGCGATAGGCGATATGTGCCTGCTGCGGAATATTCCGGAATTGATTCAGAGCGGCATTTATTCATTTAAGATTGAAGGCAGAATGCGCCCGCCAGAATTTATTCACCGGATTGTTTCGACATACCGGCGCGCGATTGACGCTTACATTGCCGACCCTACCGGCTACAGTCTTGACGAAAATTTGTGGCGAGATTTTTTTGAAAAGCGCGTTAGAGATTTGACGACGCTTTGCGCGTTTGCGCCGCCGACTAAAAAAGATATCGGCTTGAGCGGGAAACGTGAGCCGCGATTTTTCAGTGAAGGCGTTGTTGAGACGAAATTTGACGATGCGGGCGTGGCGAAAATTTTTGACAGTGCGCAGCCAATAAAAAAGTCCTGCGCGAAACCTGCTTTGACTGTTAGAGTTTCGACACTGGACGCGGCTAAATCTGCCATTGCTAACGGCGCTGATTTTATTTATGTTGGCGGCGAAAGTTTCAAACCGAATAAGCCAATGACGCTGGCTGAATTGGAAACCGCCGCTGAAATTGCGCATAAATCGGGCGCGAAAATTATTTTGAATACGCCGCGCATTACTCGCGACAGTTATTTGAATGAACTTGCCGAACTTTTAACGCGGCTGAAAAATTTTGACGGCGTGCTGGTTAGCAATTTGGGCGCACTGAATATTGTTAAAAAATTTTCCGGTTTGCCGATTTACGCCGATAGTTCATTTAATCTGTTTAATAATGTGGCGGCTGAATTTCTGCGCGAATTGGGAGTAGTGCGGGCGACGGCTTCGCTTGAAATGAGTTTTGCACAGGTTAAGAGCGTGGTTGAAAAATCTGCATTGCCGATAGAAATTATTATTCACGGCGCGACCGAGTCAATGGTTAGCGAGCATAACTTAGTGAAATTTTATTATCCGGATTTTGACGAATTTGCAACGCCGGAAATTTTGAATGAACATTTTGCATTGGTTGACAGTGCGGGCGAAGTTCATTCGATACGCGTTGACCAGTTTAATTACAGCCACATTTATTTTGCTAAAGATTTGTGTATGTTGCCGTACCTGCAAAAATTTATGGGCGCGGCGGCGCTTAGGATTGAAGCGCAGGATTATTCGGCGGAAATTACCGCTCTTGTAACAAAAATTTATCGCGCAGGAGTGGACGGCAAAGATTTTACCGCGGATTTTGAATTACTGAAAAAAAATACTCCGCGTGAATTTGGTAGCGGAGTTTACAGATTTATTGAAAGTAAAAACTCAATCTAAATTTACTTACGCAGTTACGAGGCGCGCACGGACGCGCGCCACCGCCCGCGCTAGTCACGTGATGTGACTACAGCGGGCAATTTTTCTTTCTTTGCCAGGCGTTTCTTTCTTTTTTTAAAAAAGTAAAGAAATGCCGTCATTACACAAGCATATCATCATTCTTGCCGCGGGAGATAACAATTTCGCCTCTGTCTTCGAGCGACCGAATAATATTAACAACCTTCATTTGCGCTTCTTCAACGTCACGAATCTTAACCGGTCCCATGTACGAAAGTTCTTCTTTGAGCATATCGGCGGCACGTTTCGACATATTTTTGAAAATCTTGTTGGTAACATCGTCGGTAGTAGCCTTCATTGCCAGCGACAAATCTTTGGTATCGACTTGACGCAAAACCAATTGCATTGAACGGTCGTCCAAAAGTACAACGTCTTCGAAAACGAACATAAGTTTCTTAATTTCTTCAGCAAGTTCCGGATCGTCAACTTCAAGCGATTCAACGATAGCTTTTTCAGTGGTACGGTCAACGCGGTTCAAAACTTCAACAATCGCAGGAACACCGCCAGCAGTGGTAAAGTCTTGCGTCAACATCGAAGAAATCTTGCGCTCCAAAACGCGCTCAACTTCACGAATAACATCCGGCGAAGTCCTATCCATCGTCGCAATTCTTTTTGCAACGTCAGCCTGCATTTCCGTTGATAAACCAGTCATAATAATCGCCGCCTGGTCCGGCTCAAGATACGCCATTACCAACGCTATCGTCTGCGGGTGCTCATTTTGGATAAAGTTTAAAAGTTGCGAAGGATCTATCTTGCGTAGAAAATCAAACGGACGAACCTGCAAACTGGTTGTCAAGCGATTTAAAATGCCCATTGCCCTGTCAGCGCCCAACGCCTTCTCCAAAACATTCTGCGCGTATTCCAAACCGCCAGTGGAAATATAATCATTCGCCATCGCCATTTGATAAAATTCACTGATAACAGCGGCTTTTTGTTCGGCGCTAACCTGCTTGTTATTCGCAATTTCCAGCGTGATACTTTCAATTTCGTCGTCGTCAAGGTGCTCAAAAAGTTTCGCGGCGTATTCTCCGCCAACCGCTATGAAAAGTACCGCCGCTTTTTCGTGCGCCGTCATATCCCGCGAATCGCCGTACATATCATCCCTTGGCATAATAATTCCCCCTCAAAATAAAAGCAAAAAGATGGACGGTTAGCAACTATCCATCTTTACAGCTTATTAATTTTCCATTTTAGATTATTCGTCCTCAGCAAGCCACGTTTTAATCAACATTGCAACGTCAGCCGGTTTTTCTTCAATGAGTTTGAGAATTGCCTTCTTTTCGTCGCGCTGCTGCTTTTCTTCTGGAGTAAGACTGTCTTCCGGAATTGCTTCAATTTCAAGCTGTTTAGCGCGTTCTTCTTCTTCAAGGCGTCTGCGCTCCTCTTCGGCGGCTCTACGCTCTTCCTCAGCAATTCGTCTTGCTTCTTCAATGGCCTCGCGTTCTTGCTGTTTCTTGCGACGGTGCATTAAGAATCCGCCGAGCAACATAGCCAGAAGTAAAATTAATGCTCCAATTTCCATATAAAGAATCCTATCATTACGCTCACGAACCGCTTCTTGTTCAGCGATTTGTCTATCGCGTTTTTCAGTGCTAAATGGCAAAAGTTCAACTGAAACCGTATCGCCGCGGCTCTCATTGATACCGGCGGCGGAAGTTACCACTCGCAATAAACTTTCCTGCTGCGTCTCGGTGATTGTGTCATTAACCAAAACCGCAACATTCAGACGGCGTATCGAACCAGGCGACGCCACGATTTTTTGATTTTCTTCGTTGACTTCGTAATTTCGGGTTGATTCTTTACGCTCGTATTCGGCGTTAGCGTTTCTGTCCTCGGCAACGTAACCAGGGATATTGCCTTGAACGCCCGCAGGTCCGCCAGGAATATTCGATTGCCCATTGTAAGATTCGCTAATATCCTGTTGACTGCGAATAATGCCCGCTTCGTCAACAACCGGAGTGAAAGTTTGTCTGTCAATCGCGCGCGAGTCAAAATCCAATTCGACGCTGACACGTACAAATGCATTGCCTTCGCCCAGCGTGTTATCTAACATTGTTTGAATATTATGCTGTAAATGATCACGTACGCGCTTAGTCATTTCAATTTGCGTCAACGCCTGCAAATTCATTCGCTGATCTTTCAAAAAGTTTTCGTCGTCTTCTTCATTAAGGATATTACCGGCTTCGTCAACAATGGTAACATTTTCCGGCAAAAGTCCTTGGATACTGTGGCTAACCAAATTCACAATGCCTTTAACTTCGGGCTGTGTCAACTGCATTTCCGGACGCAACATTAACATAATCGACGCCGTTGCAGGTTTTTCATTTTTCTTGTAAAGGCTGTCTTCCGGTAAAACGATATGCACGCGCGCCTTTTGTACCGAATCAATTTGCTCAATCGTGCGCGTCAATTCGCCTTGCAAAGCCTGCAGATAATTAACCTTGTTTTGAAACTCAGTCACGCCCAATTTGCTGTCGTCAAAAAGTTCAAAGCCTTTGTTGCCGCGCGGCAATCCGGCTGTCGCCAAATCCAATCTGATGTCGTGAACCTGCGTTGCCGGAACATAAATTGTTGTGCCGCGCTTATCTTCAGAAATTTGATATTGAACGCCGGATTCTTTTAAACTGTTTACAACGTCGCCAGCGTCCTTTGCCTCCAAATTCGTATACAGCGGAACGTAATCCGGTTTGCTGCCGTACCAGTAGCTTATTCCGAAAATGCCCAGCAAAGCCGCCACTATCGCGCCTATGGCAATATACCGTTGCCTTTTAGTGTACCTATTCCACAATTCTTGGAATCGCTCTTTCCAAGCCGCCAATTCATACTCAGTCCCCTCGCGTCTTCCCTGTTATTTTAGTTTCTATCCTTGAATGAAATCACACCTGCATGCGCATAATTTCTTGATACGCAGAGGTCGCTCGGTTTCTTAGCTGAAGTGCCAGCTGTACGGCAATTTCCGCTTTTTGTGCCGCTACTACTACTTGAGAAATATCTTCAACTCGTCCTGCCGCTAGTGCCGCGTTTAATTTATCGGATTCAAGCTGCAATTCGTTTGTCTTTTTCACGGCGTCAATCAAAACTTCGCCAAACGTTTTTATCGGTTCGTCGATTTGCTTTGATTCGCCAAGGTGGCTATGAGCGCTCATTTTTACGGGCGTCATTTCCAGTGGTGTTATCTCCATCTCATCACTCCTCTTAAAAAATTCGCATAACATATTAATAATAGCTAAAAAAACTTTAAACCGATAAAACCCACAAATATTATAACAGCTTAAAAAATAATTGCCACAGAAATTTTAACTTTATATGCGCTATAAACTAAAAAAATTTTTACCTGCCAATTTCCAGTGCTTTAAGCGCCATAGCCTTTGCCGCATTAATCGCCGTGGTATTTGCCTCGTAAGCGCGATGAGCCGTTATCATGTCAACCATTTCTGTGACGATATTAACATTTGGCTTTTCAACGTAGCCGTCAGCATTTGCGTCGGGGTGGCTGGGGTCGTAAACCATCGGACCTTGTTCGGTATCCTCGACGATTGAAACTGCGCGCACACCTTCACCAACTTTTTTGCCCGCGCCGGTAGCTTTTTGGAGTGCCGCCTCGAAACTCATTGGCTGACGTTCACGCGGATTGAAAACGACGTAGCGCCTGTGATAAGCGCCGCCGCTTTCTGTACGTGTGGTATTTGCATTTGCTATATTATTTGAAATGACGTCCATTCTCAAACGTTCCGCTGTCAATCCGGACGCCGATGTGTCAATTCCTAAAAACATTCCCATGGAAAAATCTCCCTTCGGTCGATTTTTAGGGATTAGTGGAAAGGGTATAGCGAATAGTGATTAAAAACTAGCCCCTTGCCCCTATTCCCTAGCCCCTAATCAGCTTTGTCCGCCGCTGGTAGCTAACGTAGCCGCTAAGTTGCGTGGCAAGCGCGTTGTAGTAAATCTGATTCTTCGCCAGCGTCGCCATTTCAATATCAATGTCAACGTTGTTATCGTCCGCGCGCATCATTGTGGTATTGTCAAGTACGAGCGTCGGCTCTGCGCGAGGAATAATAACTTTCGGCGGCAAATGCTTATCGTGCGTCCGAACCATCTGCAATTTGCCTTCCGGCTCTTTAACACCGTAAAGTTCATTCGCTAATAAATCTTCAAATTCAACGTTGGTTTTGCGGAAATTCGGCGTGTTAACATTGGCGATATTGTTTGAAACAACTTCCTGACGCATGCTCGCCGCCGTCATTCCGCGCGGCAGATAATTAAAATTCGACGAACCCATAATCTGCTCAAGCATAAATTTCACCCGCTTTAAAAAAACTATTTTCAAACAAAAATTCTACGTAGTTAAGCGAAAATCCTTCAATCCGCAAAGAAATTGATTCATTTAAAAATGCCGATTTTGCTCAAAATTTTTACTGCGATTCTGCCAATCATCGGAATTTGTTGCATATCTTCTTTACGCATACCGCCGAAAAGCGCCACCGCCGCAATATAAACCGCACAGCCGACAAATACCGCGCCGAACGTCGAGATAACTTCAATGTGCCATTCAGCCATCGTCAAATCGTAGAAAAATTTAACCACGACCGCCATGACGCCCGCCGCGCAAATCGTTTTGAAAAGTTGCCCCAGCTCCATTTTGTAGCCGATATATTTGTGAATGAAGTACAAATTGATAAAAGCCGCCACGCCCATATCAGCCGCCGTCGCCCAAGCCGCGCCCATTATTCCGAACGCTGGCAACGCTGTTAAATGCCAGTTCAAAAAAACTTTCGCCGCCGCCGCCAATATCATATTCACCATTGGAATTGTCGTGTGTCCTAAGCCTTGCAAGACGCCTGTTGAAACTTGGTGAAGTCCCAGCAAAATTATCGACACCGCCGAAATCATTACCGCCGGACCTGCGCCTGGCGCGTTGTAAATCAAGCTGGAAATTGGCGTTGCTAAGAAAAATACTACCACGAACGCCGGAAAGCACACGAAATTTGAGATTCTGACAGCCGCCGCCGTTTGATTATAGATTCTGTCGGTTTGTTTCAAAGCGCGCGCTTCCGAAATTGCCGGTACGATTGAAACCGCCAATGACGCCGTTAAAATCGTCGCCAAATTTATTAGCGGCACTGCCATTCCGTTTAAATATCCGAATAACTCTGTCGCCTGCCGCACCGAATAGCCCGCCACTTCCAGGCGCTGCGGCACGATCATTAAATCCAAATTCGACACGACCGGCAACATTATTGACGCCGCCGATACCGGCAATGCCAAGACGAAAATTCTTTTTATGATTGAAATTGTCGATTCTGAGGCTGATTGCGCTGTTGGTTGCAAATTCGCGCCGTACTTTATTTCAATTTCTTTGTTAAGTTTTATGTGGAAGTAAACCAAGACGATTAAACCGGTAACTGCGCCCGCCAATGCGCCTAAACTTGCTCCCGCCGCCGCGTAATCCAAGCCCCACGGTAATAATAAATCGGCTAAGACTATCATTGTTATGACGCGGAAAATTTGCTCGACGATTTGACTGACTGCGGTTGGCGTCATTCGTTGCCAGCCCTGTAAATATCCTCTTGACGCCGCCAAAAATGTTACGAAGAAAACCGTTGGCGCTAAAACCACCACTGACATATAGGCTCGCGCGTCTCGTATGAATTGCCATTCGATTAACCAGCTTGCCGAAAAAATTATTCCGGTGAAAAGCATTAGCGCCATTGAGATTCTAAAAACGCGTTTTGCGCCGAAAATGTCATTTAGTGCGACGCGCTCCGCCGTGATTATCGAAATTGCCACCGGTACGCCCGCCTGCGAAACTGTCATTGCGAAAAAATAAATTGGGAACGCCATTTGATAAAGCCCAATGCCTTCGCCGCCCAATATTCGCGATACAAATATCCAATTCAATGAGCCGATAACTTTTACCACGAAACTGGACACCGTTAAAATCAGCGTGCCTTTTAAAAATTTTTCACTGCCGGTTGATTTTGTTTCCGCCATTCCTGTATGTTACACCGCCTAGTTGCAAAAAAATTTAGTCAAAGTTATAATGGATTATAGCATTTTTGGCGCGGCTTTGTATATGAATTTTTATGAAATGTGGAGCGTGGGCGTTGTGAATATTAATCTGATAAAATTTAACACGGACATTGGCAAAACCAAGCCGGAGAATATTGTTCACACGGAAAACGCCTGCCCATTTTGCGACGTGGAACATTTGACGAATATTTTGGATACCGACGGCGATATTATTTTTCTGCGGAATAAATATCCAGTGATTGAGGGCGCTGATTTATTTGTGCTGATTGAGGGCAGTGACTGCGATATTGATATGCCGAAGTACAGCCGTGAACATATGCGCCGCGTGATTCGGATGGGAATTAAGCATTGGCATGAACTTTTGAATTGCGGCAAGTACGAGGAAGTTTTATTTTTTAAAAATTTTGGTCCGATGTCTGGCGGTACGATTAAACACCCGCACATGCAGATTGTTGGATTTCCGCGGCTAAAATCTGATTTGCTTTTTGAAGTTGAGGAATTGCGCGGGCTTGTCATTGCTAAGGAAAATGGCGTTGAGTTGAATGTGTCGAATTGTCCGCGCGTAGGTTTCGGCGAATTGAATGTTGTTGTCGAGAGCGGCGGCGATATTGATACACTTGCTGATTTTTTGCAGATTGGCGTACATTATCTGATGAATTTTTTCCGCAAGAATTTATCTAGCTACAATATTTTTTTCTATCGTCGCGCAGGAATTATTTATGCGAAAATGATGCCGCGTTTTGCAACTTCGCCGTATTTTGTCGGTTACAATGTACATTTTCTGCCGCGAAATATTCCGCAAATCGCCGAGGAAGTTCACAAAATTTATTTTCAAGATAAACGTGTAATTTTTGAATGAGTATCAGCATTTCTTTCTAGAAAGAAACGCTGGCAAAGAAAGCGCCGCTCAGATAGTCGACTTCCGGTCGACTAATTCGCGGCGGGGTTCGGGCGCGCGTATTTGCAAAGGTTTGGGAGGTTTAAAATTTGAATTTGGAAAAATCTATCGCCGCTTTTAACTGCGCGAAAAAATTTATGCCTGGTGGCGTCAATAGTCCCGTTCGCTCATTTAGCAACGTCGATTGTACGCCGCCTTTTATTTCGCACGCCAAAGGCAGTCACATTTTCGACATTGACGGCAACGATTATATTGACTACGTCGGCTCTTGGGGACCAATGATTTTGGGGCACGCTCACGAAAAAGTTGTTGACGCTCTGAAAAAAGCAGTTGAGCGCGGCACAAGTTACGGAGCGCCAACTGAACTTGAAACACGATTAGCTGAGCTTGTTCAAAAAATTTATCCGAGTATGGAAGTTATGCGCATGGTAAATTCCGGCACTGAAGCAACAATGAGCGCGCTTAGAGTTGCCCGCGGATTCACAGGGCGCGATAAAATTGTAAAATTTATCGGCTGCTATCACGGGCACAGCGACAGTTTGTTGGTCAATGCTGGTTCGGGCGCGGCGACTTTCGGCGAACCTTCCAGCCCTGGCGTCACAAAAAATATCGCGCAGGACACAATCGCTTTGCCGTACAATGATATTGCCGCTGTCGAAAAAGTTTTTGCTGAATGCGGCGAAAAAATTGCCTGCGTGATTGTCGAGCCGATTGCCGGTAATATGGGATTGGTTTTGCCGGAAAATAATTTTTTACAAAATCTGCGCGAAGTAACTAAAAAATTTGGCGCACTGTTGATTTTCGACGAAGTTATGTGCGGTTTCCGAAATAATGTGCAGGCGGAATTTAAAATCACGCCGGATTTGACTTGTCTTGGTAAAATTATCGGCGGCGGTTTGCCCTGCGCTTGTTACGGCGGCAAAGCTGAAATTATGCGCAATGTTTCGCCCGACGGCAAAATCTATCAAGCCGGAACGCTCAGCGGAAATCCATTGGCGATGACTGCTGGTATTGAAACTTTGCAGATTCTGCTCGACACGCCCAATTTCATTGAAAATCTTAACGCGAAAACTTCAAAGCTTGTCGAAGGTCTCAAAAATATTTTCGGCGCGAAGGTTCAAGTTCCTCAAGCAGGCTCTATGTTCAGCATATTTTTCACCGATAAAAAAGTTGCGAATTACGCTGACGCCGCCGCCGCGAATCAAGAGCATTTCAAAAAATGGTTTGTTAAAATGTTGGAGTGCGGGATTTATCTTGCGCCGTCGCAATTTGAAACGCTGTTTGTCTCCGCCGCTCATACCGACGCCGATATTGAAAAAACTTTAGACGCCGCCAAAATTGCTTGCAAGGAGTTGCTTTAATTGCCAGACGAAAAAAAGCCGGTCACTTTGCAGAAACCGACTAAAAAAATTAAACTCAACTGCGCGATGTGCGGAAAAAAACTTACCGAGAAAGAAGCGCTTGTTCACAAAAATATCAATGGCGAGCGCGAAATTATTTGCCACGAATGCTTTGAAAAGGCAACCGGCGTTGACTACAAAACTTTTCTGTACCGCCGCGAAGCCGCCAAGCAAACGCTTTTCGCCACGATTTTTTGTATTGCCGCTACGATTTACGCTTTTATTTATGAAGGTCCAATGTACGGCGTCGCAGGAATTTTCATCACGATTTTAATTTTCCTGTTTTCCGCCAAAGTTCGATAAATTTTAATGCGCGTCTTCGTCCGTTGCTTCGATTTTGAAAACAACAGGGCGCGTGCCGTCATCG
The DNA here is from genome assembly GCA_905234705.1 of uncultured Selenomonadaceae bacterium. Taxonomy (GTDB): domain Bacteria; phylum Bacillota; class Negativicutes; order Selenomonadales; family Selenomonadaceae; genus Quinella. The sequence goes on from CAJOIB010000087.1 coordinate 19,616, forward strand.
CACGAAATTATTGCAACATTTTCGTCTTTGAGCCAGCCGTCAGAATAAAAAACTTGCTCGACCGTGTTGTAAGTGCAAGCCGTCAAACCTTTAGCCGCATATTTTTTCACAGCACACTCTCCTAAAAATTTAATGTTTGAGAATAAAAGTTTCAAGCGTCTCAAAAAGCCGCTCCGCATCAACCGGCTTTGACAAATTATCGGCATACGAATATCCATTAAAATCGCGTCATAATATCCAGGCGCAGATTTAGCAAACATATCGACGGCGACTTGCCCATTTTCAGCGCGCTCAGATTCAATAAAGCGCATAAGCAAAATCTCTTTGAGTATATCGGCGTTGACAAGCATATCTTCAGCAATGAGAATGCGCTTGCCGGTTAAATCTTCGGATTTTACTTCGGCTTGAGTTTGAACTTCTTCCGGCGGCTGAATAACTTCCTCGGCAGTTTCTCTACCGTCCGCAATTTTCAATGAAATTGTAACCGTAAAAGTCGAGCCAACGCCTTTCTCGCTGTCGACTTCAATTTTGCCGTTCAACATATCGACAATATTTTTAGTAATAGCCATACCGAGACCGGTGCTGCCGTACTTTGTAGCCTGGTTTACGTCTTCCTGCGAAAACGGCTCAAAGATTTTCGGCAAATAATTTTTATCAATGCCAATGCCGGTATCCTTCACGATGAAATTAAATGACGCGTGCCCTTCAAATTTCGTCACCCACGCTGACTGAATGAATATCTTTGCTGTTTTGATTGAGTACCGGATTGATATTTACAATGCGAATCATTTCGTAATATTCAACGCCGTCGCGGACAGCCAAATATCGGTGAGCCGTGATAAGTTCTTTTGCCATTTTCGCACGAATATTTTCCGGCTTAATAAAATTCAAAAAATCTGCGCGATAGGACGCGGCAACAAATGTATTCGCGTATTGCAAAAATTTTTCGCGGAACGGGAAATGGTCGCCCTTCTTTATGCCCGCAATGTCGCTCGCTTGACCGCCGCTAGTTGTTTTTGCGCGATAGCAAACGCTCTCGTCATTATCCAAATCCACGTAAAAAACACTGCGATAATCGGCGGCAACCGCGTTAATCATTGAATCGACTTCGCGAACTTTGCGCTCATTTTCTAAAAGCTGATTTTGAACTTTCAAGCGATCTGCTAAATCTTTTTCCCTAAGTTTTGCTTGACGGTCGCGCGCTCTGATTATCAAATCGCCGCGGCTACAACTACCAAAATTACTACTATCCAATTTCGACGTAAAAAATCTATCAGCGAAAATCCGTCTTCCGGATAAGAATATTGCGTCAGCGCCGAATTTATTGAAACGCGCGGTATTAAGCTTGCAGTTTTATTCAAAATGTGGTAAAACGCGCCGTCAGATCTCCGCACGACAAATGAAAAATTCATAGATTTGCCCGTGGTGAGCGATAATAAATCATATTTGTGCATGAGATTTTCGTTTTGGACGACGCGGTAATTGCTGAGAATTGCGCCGTTCGCTTTGCCGGATTCAACCGCGCTAAAACATTCGTCAACGCCGTCGCAGTTTAAAACCGTCCAGTTCGGAAAATTATCTTTTAAAAATGTTGTATGGCTCACATTTAATTTATTAACCGCGATAACTAAATGTTGATTAAAAGGCGCGCCGCACACTCGTGACTTTAGTCGTGAGTAAGGCGCGCACAATATTTACAAATTTTTCCTGCTGTGCTAAAATATTTTTGCAAC
>CAJOIB010000087.1:21405-27715 GCA_905234705.1 uncultured Selenomonadaceae bacterium
GTGTGCCAACTTCTGCTCGTATAGCATCGGAGGAGTAAAAGCACTAGTGTGCGAGTACACTTAACCGTAGGAACTACGGGGATAGCTCGGTAATGAAGTAGAAAAATCTACCAGTCCCGAGAACCCCGCGATTTTAATCGTGGGTGGTTCAGAAAGTGATTTGCTCATTATTCGTGCTGATAAAAATGTAATACGATTCCGTACCCATCGGCAACGAAGTATACAAAATATCCGCGGCGCGTTCGGGCGTATAGGAAACGTCGCTTAGCACGTCAATCTGCCCATTTTTTAGCATATCTAAAAGTTCCGGTCAAGTAGCATTGACATATTCATAAGTCCAACCGGTATAAGCAGCAACTTTTTGCTGGTATTCGTAAGCATAACCTGCGCGCCGCCCGAAACTATCAGTATAATTGAAGGGCGATTCGTACCAACCGACGCGCACGACTTTTTTGAAGCGCAAAAACATTTTCACAGCCACCTTTAAAGAAAAATTTACCAGCTAATTTTATTTCAGCAGTGAATTTATTTCAAGTATAAGTTGCTGGAATGACGCCAAAAGCAATGTTGCTGTGTTTGCCGCCTTCCGCGATTTTGAAACCGAGCCGTGCAAATTCAAGACTGCGCGAATTTTCCTTCATAACAACGAGCCGCCGCGCAACTCTGCAAGCCTCACGCACAGAATCAGCGTCAATGGGTCTGTGGTCGGCAACTGGGCGAATCGGATTGATACCGGAACTTTTATTCAGCGCGTGGCGGAACATCGGATCGAAATAAACCACATCAAAAGAATTATCGGCGGCGCTCTTCAGAAAATCTGCGTAATCAGCGGTTACAACTTCGACGCGGCGCATTGCCTCAATCACGGGCGGTGTATCGTCGGTAAAGTTTTTCATACCAAAACGAACAACTTCAGCCAGCGCCGGATTAATTTCAAGTGCGGTAACTTTGCCCGCACTGCCAACGATAAAACTTTCGACAATCGCATCACTGCCCAAGCCCAGCGTGCAGTCGAGAATTTTATCACCGGCTTTAATTTGAGCAACTTCAATCAAGCGGTCGCCGTCGCCTTGACGCAAATTTTTTATCCGCAAATGCGCGGTATTTGGATGGAAATATAAAATTCCTTCAACCGTCCAAATCACCAGCGCATTTTTTTTCGCTAATAAAATATTTTCCGCGTCATACATTTTCATAAGCGCGTCGATACCAAAATCTTTGCGCGGGACAAATTTCAAGCCGAGTTTTTCAGCGGTATTTTTAGCAAGAATTTCAGTTTCAAATTTGGGTTTGCGAATGGTTGTCACAATCATAAAAAATCATCTCCAAAATTATTGACAGGGCGCGGCGGGTTTATTAAACTAAAACAAATAGACAGAATTTTTCGCGAGGGGGTGACGATATGAGCGAGCAGGAAGATAAACAAATCGAAATGGCGCGGCGGCTTCAAAAAATGGTACAAGTTACGCGGCGAGACGACCAGGACGCGCACCAAAAACATTTGGCGGGAAATTTTATGCAAATGCTGGAAGCTACGAAAAAATTGGACAGCGACGCTAAACAAAAAGAATGGGCGGCGCAATTCGCCAAAATGATGCAACAAACGCGCTCTTTCGATTCGGAACGCGACCGCTTACAGAAACTCGGCGAAACAAAAATTTCTAACGCCTTCGCCCAAATGATTCATATGACACACAAACTTGAAGAAGAAAACAAGAATCAGTTTGCATTTCCGCCGGACGTTAATATTGAGCATTTTCCGAGCATTGGCGATAAATTTTTCCATTCGCTGATACAAAAATTGCCGAAACGGATTAGGCGATTTCCGCAAGCATTACGCCGGAATCCTCGCGCAGTGATAAAATATTTTCTGGCAATGATAATCGGGCGCGTGCTGGCAATTACCCTTTACGTTATCGCGGCGTTTATTCCTGCCCTGCCCTTGCCGGATTCAGTGACAGGCGTAGTTGGCAGAGCTCCGAATTTTTTAGGAACAGCATTAGGCTCGATGCGCGGCGCGGTTATGGAATTTAGCCCTCAAGCGATAATGACGGTTGTAGCCAACATTCCCACGGATATAAATAAATTGCTACAGAAAGTCGGGGAATTTTTCCAATACTACGGGCGGCGCGCGGGAAAATTTTTCGTAGAGGCGATACGTCACCCGAAGTGGGGCGCGCAAGAAATTTGGGCGTTTCTCCATTGCAAAAGTTCATTGCTGCTAAGAATCGGAAAAGGCGCGTGCGGCGTGGCGTTTTCATTTTTCGTAATCAAAATGGCGATGATATTTTTACTGCCGCTGTTCGGCGGAATTGCGATAACGGTGCTCGGCTTTAAAATTTCGATAGTTTTAATTGTGGTTGTGCGAATGGCGATAAGCACGGGCAGCGAAATTCTCGGCAGAGTGCTCGGCAAAAAATTTATCGTAATGGGCAAATATTTTTATGAGCATCCCGAAGAAATAATCGCGCTGTTGCGAAAAGCTATGGAAGACTGGAAAAGCAACTGGGTTAATGAGGACGGCAGACCTAAGCAATGAATGAATTTTTAATCGGCTTACAATTTTTAACGCGAATCTCAATCGTACGGCAAACGGTATGGACTGAAGAAGGGTTCGGCGGTTCGGTGAAATATTTTCCGGCGATTGGCGCGGTGTTAGGAATTTTATATGCGGCAGCGCTTGGTGCGGTACATTTTTTTAACCTGCCGATATTCACGGGCGCGGTCGGATTTTTTTTGTCGGTGTGGCTGACGGGCGCGATACATTGCGACGGGCTAATGGATTCGGCGGACGGATTATTTTCTGGACGCGAGCGCGAAAAAATGTTAGCGATTATGAAAGACTCTCGCGCAGGAGCATTTGGCGTAGTGGCGCTGGTAACTGTGGTGGCGCTGGAAATTTCGACGCTGGCTGAACTTGCGAATTTGCCGGTGATTTGGATTTGCGCGGCGGTATATTCTGCGCCGATAATTGGGCGGCTGACAATGGTTTGGGTAATTGCGCTTTTCCCGTACGCGCGCCCGACCGGAATTGGAAAATCTTTTGCAAAATACACTTCGCGCAGGACTTTAATTTTTGCGCTGATTGAGACGATTTTTTTATTAATGCCGCTGAATTTTTTTAGCACGACGATTTTTTTGATAGCGATAATGGCGTTGGACGCGGCGATAATTTTTGCGGTATATTTCGGAAAATTTGCGACGATGAAATTGGGCGGCGTGACGGGCGATATTTACGGCGCAACGGAAATGTTGACTGAAACTTTATCGCTGATAATTTTTTTGCTGGCGGCGGTTTCACTAAAATAAAAAAAGTGATAAGTGCAAACCACTTACCACTAGCCACTTTTCACTTTCCACTAATCAAGCTAAAACATTGTGCTTGACGCGTTCGTGTTCTTCAGACTGCTTAGCGTCGTTCCAACTGCTGACGTCGCCGGTTAAATATCCGGTCACTCGGCGAATCCGCTCGAATTTTTCACCACGCGCGTTATAATTCACGTCAACTTTGCCGTCTGCGCTCATTTTAACTTCGACGCTTTTCAGCGGAGTTTCGACGCGCTCACGAATATAATCGACGTAATTTTTAGCTTCAGCCTCGGTGAAATCGTCTAAGCCAATCGCAGTCACTTTCACACCATCAATAATCATAGGCGCTCAACCTTTCTTTTTTGAAATAGAAACGATATTATTGACGTTATCATTTTCGGGCAACATAACCGTGCGAATCGGGAACGGAATATCAATGCCTTCTTCGCGATAACGTTTGCTAATCGCCTTTATAAATTCGTGCTTGATTTTCAACTGTTTGGTATAGAGGCTGGCGTGGAGAACCGCCCAAAAATTAATCGAAGAATCGCCGAACTCTTGATAAAGCACAGCTGGATGGAGCGGGCTATTTCTGATATTCGGGTTATAATCGTCGAATTGCGATTGAATATTTCTGGCGACTTCCAAAGTTACGCGCTCGACTTTTTCTAAATCGCTGTCGTAAGAAACGCCGATAGGAATAATTATACCAATATCGTCTCGTGGGCGTGAAAAGTTCGTAATGACCGCACCGGCGATATTTTTATTTGGTATGACGATAACGCTGCCGTCAGCCGCCGGAGTAATTGTTGTAAAGCGCAAATTAATATCAGTGACGCGCCCTTCTTCGCCGGTACTCAATTTGATATAGTCATTGATTTTAACCTGGCGAGTGATGATTATGTGCAAACCGGAAAAAATATTAGCAACAGTTTCTTGGATACCGAAAGCAACCGCCATACCGCCGACGCCCATTGCGGTGATAATCGGCGCGATTGAAATCCCGTAGTATTGCAAGATAATCAGCGCGCTTGACGCATAAATAAAAATCTTGAAAATTGTGTTGAGCAAACTGGATTGTGAGGCGTCGCTGGAGAGTGCCATTTTCCAATTCAGAAAACCGGAAAGCGTCCGCTCAACAACGCGCGTTAACGTGAAGACAATTACCGTGAACAGCAGGTACGAGAAAATCCTTACGAGTCCCGCGGGAAGATATGAATTTGTGTTTACAATCCAATACAAGCCGATTATCAAGCACATTGAAACCGGCAAACCTTGTACCGCGTTGAAGAAAATATTTTTAATTCGTGATTCGTCGTCATAAATGCGTTCTTTGAGCCGCGTTTGTAATTTGTTGTTTATGGTGACGCCGACTATCAGCGCGACAATTAAAATACACGCCGGCATTACCAATTTATCCGCCAGCGCAAACCAATCGATATTTTGAAGGTATTCCAAAAAAAATTACTCCTTTCAGGGAATTAAAAATTTTAGCGGGCGTATTCTATCACAAAGATTTTTCTCTTGCAACGTTGAAAAAATTTCGTTCGTCGGCTATCATTGCGCAGGGTGATTTTATGATTTTGATTGAAGGGCAAAGGCTCAGACTTCGTCGCGCAGAAATTACTGATTTGGATTATATTTTTAATTTGCAGTACAAGTCGGAGAATATTAAATTTATCGTGCCGTTTGACGAAAATTTTCACACTGAAATTATTAATTCCGATAACGCTGAAAATCTTGACGTAATTATTGAAGAGATTGAAACTGGCGCAGCTGTTGGATATTTTATGATTTGTGGGCTTAACGACACTGCAAAGAGCGTTGAATGGCGGCACGTTATCATTGATAAGAAAGGCGTTGGCTATGGTCGCGAAGCGTTCAAACTTTTAATGCGTTGGAGTTTTGAAGTTAAAAAATTTCATCGCGGTTGGCTAGATTGTAAGACTTATAATAGTGTCGCGTTGCATTTGTATGAAACTTCTGGCTTGAAACGTGAAGGCGTTATTCGCGAATGTATTATTACCAATGGAGTTTATGAGGATTTGATTGTACTCAGTATTCTTGACCGCGAATATTTTGCAATTAAATAAGTTTTATAACGGCATTTCTTTCTTTTTTAAAAAAAGCAAGAAACGCCTAGCAAAGAAAGAAAAATTCCGCGCTACAGTCACATCACGTGACTGGCGCGCGGCGGGCGCGCGTCCGTGCGCGCCCCTATATCGCATAAAAAATTTCGTAAAAAAATTCCGCCCCCAATTTTAGGAACGGATTAAGTTTTTGTGTTTTCTATGGGAAAAAGTTGTTAGACTGCTTTAGCTAAGGATTCACCGAGTTTTTCGCAATCGGCAATAGCATCGGCATCCGGCGCGTTTTCGGCTATAACCGTACCAACGACTTTAGCACCGGCATCTTTGGCGCGCTCGAACCAATTTTCCATCCAAACGCCGCCACCCCAGCCGTAAGAACCGAACAATGCAACCTGTACGCCTTTAATTTTCGCTTCGGCGTCTGTGAAAAACGGCTCGAATGAATCTTCTTCCAAAACTTCGTCGCCCATTGCCGGACAGCCAAATGCAAAGCCGGTATATTTCGACATATCGTCAGCGTTAAAATCGTCAACTTGGAACAGCTCAACCTCAACGCCCGCCGCCTTTACGCCTTTCACAACAGCTTTAGCCATGGCTTCTGTGTTGCCCGTGCCGCTCCAATAAACGACCGCTATTTTGCTCATCAAAAATCCCTCCTCCAAATTTGCGCTCATATTAGCACAGCGCCCTTGCCGCGTCAAGCTGTATTATTTTATCAAAAAAATATTGACGCCGCGAAAAATTTTTAGTAAAATCGCCACAGTTTCAACATAAAATCAAGTTTAGTTATGGTAGCCGCGTTCAAAGCGGTTTTTTTTGGTGGAAAAATTTTTTCCAAAAATTGAAGGGGGTGGGGTTACAGCCGAGGTTAATCTGTGTTGCTCAGGGAGGATACGAGCATGAAAACTGAC
>CAJOIB010000088.1 GCA_905234705.1 uncultured Selenomonadaceae bacterium
GTAACCGGTCGGTTCAAATGGACCCGTAGCTCAGTTGGTTAGAGCAACCGGCTCATAACCGGTCGGTCCTAGGTTCAAGTCCTAGTGGGTCCACCAACTTTAAATAAATATGGCCTTGTAGCTCAGCTGGATTAGAGTATTTGACTACGAATCAAAGGGTCGGGGGTTCAAGTCCCTCCAAGGTCATTTTAGGGAATAGGTACTAGGGAATAGTGGATAGTGGAAATTTCAAAACACTAATCGCTTTTCACTAGCCACTAATCACTAACAAGGGTAGGTGCCCGAGTGGCTAAAGGGGGCGGACTGTAAATCCGTTGCATTTGCTACGATGGTTCGAATCCATCCCTGCCCACTTACAAAACAGCGTCGCTTGATTGAGCGGCGTTTTTTAGTTCCGTACAAAAATTATAGACGCCGACCGGATGTCGGCGCGAACCCGTTTGCCGCTTGCGTGGCTTGCGTAAGCAAGGCATGCTCTTTAGTTGAGCGTGACGCGAATTATCCGGCAAACAAGCACTTTCTTTGCAACTAAAGAAAGTTGAATAACTATGCTAATTTTCTTATCGTACGTGAACGAATCGCGCTGGTTTCAATTTCATCTAAAGTTTTGCCGAGTTTCGACTCAACCGCCGCAATTACCGCGCCTTCAACAATCGGACAATCTACAATTTTCAAATTCGGACGTTTCAAAATCTCAACTGCCATTTCCGCCGTTAAAATCGAACTGCCAATATCCGCTATCAATGCAACGCCGTCGTCGGAATAAACTTTTTTCACCGCACCAATAATTTTCCGGCAACTTGTACCCATACTGCCGTCGTCCATACCGCCCGCCGCGATTATCGGAACTTCCGGCGCCATCATTTTCGCAACTTCAACTACACCTTCAGCAAGGCGGCTGCTGTGCGACGCAACTACAATCCCCACCATATTATCTCCGCCCTTCCAATTAACGCAAATTTTTAAACTTAATCAGATTTTATCAGCGCAAAAATTTTTGTCAATCGAATAGACAGCGCAATTTTTTTCAGATATAATTTCGACGTTGCTAAGGTTTTTCGTATTTTTTCTAAGGAGGCTTATTTAATGAAGGGCTCTACTAAACCTATTTACGTTATCGGGCACAGGAATCCGGATACCGATTCGATTTGCTCGGCGATTAGTTATGCTCATTTGAAGCAGGCTATGGGGATTAATGCTGTAGCGGCGCGTTGCGGCAAAGTCAACAACGAAACTAAATATGCGCTCGAATATTTTAAAATGGAACAGCCGCTGCTTGTTCCGGATTTGTATCCGCGCGTTAAAGATGTTGCGTTGGAATGTAAAACCGTCGTTCGCCAGCATGACACTTTGCGGCGTCTTGGTGAAGTTTTGCGCAAAAATGATTTAAAGACTGTACCGGTTACTGACAGCAACGGCGATTTGGTTGGTATCGTTTCAGTTGGCGATTTGGCTAAACGTTATTTTTTGGAATTGGGCTTGCAGAGTTTAGTTGATATGCGCGTGCGTTATCGTGACATTATTCAAGCGACCGAATCGAAAGTTTTAGTTGCTGGCGATGAAAATGAATTTATTGAGGGCAGCGTAAAAATTGCGGCGGGCAGTGTTGAAACAACTTTATCGACGCTCAAACCGAAAGACATTGTACTTGTTGGCGACCGCAGTGTTACGACGCTGAAGATGATTTTAAATTCGGGTATTTCGTGTATGGTAGTAACTGGCGGCTGTCGAGTTGCAGCGGAAGCGTTGGCTGAAGCGGCTAATTTGAAAATTTTTGTACTTGCGACGCCGTATGATACTTACACGGTTGGGCGTCTTTTGAATCAGTGCGTGCCGATTCGCCGCATTATGCATTCTGAGCCGATTTGTTTCCGCCCGATGGATTTACTTTCCGATATTAAAGGCGTCATGGACGAATATCGTTTCCGCAGTTATCCGGTTGTTGAAAATAATAAGCTGGTCGGAATTGTCAGTTCGGACGAAATTATGATGCCGGATCGGGAAAAAGTTATTCTGGTTGACCACAATGAGCGCGGGCAAGCTGTTGAGGGCATTGAAGACGCAAAAATTGTTGAGATTATTGACCACCACAGATTGGGCGGCGTGCAAACTTCCGAGCCGATTTACATTCGCCAAGAGCCGGTTGGTTGTACTTGTACGATTATTTCAAATATGTATTGGGATTATGACATTGAAATTCCGCCGTCGATAGCTGGCTTGTTACTTTCGGCGATTCTTTCTGATACGGTTATGTTTAAATCGCCGACCTGCACTAACAAGGACAAAAAGACGGCTGAAAAACTTGCTGAAATTGCGGGCGTTGACATTAAAGAATATGGGCTTGCAATGCTTCGTGCGGGCGCTGGAATTGGCGGCAAAACTCCTACTGAAATTGCGAAAAACGATTTGAAAGAATTTAAGATTGGCGATTATAGAATTATTGTCAGCCAGATTTCGGTTATGGACCCGAAAGAAGTTCTTGACATTGAGGGCAAGCTTATTGAAGTTATGAAGGAAAATTGCGAGCGTGAAGGTTTCGATATGCATTTGCTCATGGTTACAGATATTCTTGAAGAGGCGACTTATTTGTTGTACGCTGGTTCGCCTAAAACTTTGATTGGCGAGGCGTTCAAGAAAGATGCCAGTGGTACTCATGTATATTTGCCTGGCGTTATGAGCCGCAAAAAGCAAATTATTCCGCCGCTCAGTGAAGCTGTCAAACGTATTAAACCGCAGTAATAACGGCATTTCTTTACTTTTTAAAAAAAGAAAGAAACGCCTAGCAAAGAAAGAAAAACTCCGCGCTACAGTCACATCACGTGACTGGCGCGCGGGGGGCGCGCGTCCGTGCGCGCCCTCTATTTGTGCGTATGTTAAACAAATTAAAAACGACCACCCAAGAAAAAAATCTTGTATGGTCGTCTTTTTTATGGAAAATAACGATTAGATTTTACTTTTTGAAATAATGTTTCATCAAGCCGCGGAAACCTTTACCATGACGTGCTTCGTCCTTAGCCATTTCGTGAACGGTATCGTGTACAGCGTCAATGCCGAGTTCCTTAGCCAATTTAGCCAAATCTTTTTTACCCGCGCAAGCGCCATGTTCAGCCGCAATGCGTTTTGCAAGGTTTTCTTCGGTGGATTCGGAAACAACTTCGCCCAAAAGTTCAGCGCATTTAGCAGCGTGTTCAGCTTCTTCAAAGGCATAGCGGCGGAAAGTGTCCGCAATTTCCGGATAACCTTCACGGTCAGCCGCGCGGCTCATCGCCAAATACATTCCAACTTCGGTGCATTCGCCCGCAAAATTCTGGCGCAATCCGTCAATAATGCGCTGGTCTGCTCCCTTAACAACGCCAATCACGTGTTCGTCTGCAAATTCGAGTTCGTCGCCCGCTTCCTGTTTCTTGAATTTGTCAGCCGGAGCTTTGCACATCGGGCATTCAAACGGCGGTTCAGTACCTTCGTGAACGTAACCGCAAACCGTACAAATATATTTTGCCATAAGTTAAACCCTCCTAAAAATTACTCCTAAAAAATTTTTATCTATATATAAGGCGTATAATAAGGCTAAGAAATATATTTGTCAAGCATTTTTTTACAACGCGCTTATAATTTCCAAAAATTTATTCAGCGTGTAAGAATTTCTGTCTTTAAGCGGCGTGCTGTCGAAAACCATAAAATAATTGTAATCCGCGCCGGACAAATTTTGCCAATCTCTGCCGAGCGATAATTTATCCTTGCTGTCGTCGCCGTCCAAATGACTGCCCTTCGCCTCAACCAAAATAATTTTGCCCGATTCAGTCCGCACAATAAAATCTGGATAATGATTCAGCCAGCCATTTAAATTAAAACCGCGCCGCTCAATGTTCCTGTGCCACCAGCGAATATTTTTCAGCCCCGCGATTTTCTCAATCAGCCGCTTCTCAAAATCATTCATATCGCCTTCCGCCGCGTACAGCGCTTTATCGATATTGCTATGTGAACTGCCGAGGCTGATAGATTTTTTCAAAGTGTAATGCGGCTTGCAGATAATTTTTCCGGCACTGATTAGTTCGTCAAAATGTTTCTTGCGGTAAGTCATTTCAAGGCGCTCAATCGTATTTTTCAACTGCGCGATATAAGCGGGCAAGGTTTTAATGTTGATACCGGCGCGTTCCTCGTCAGTCATTCCGTTTACCACGCGTCAAATATAATCTTTCAAATCCTGCGCGAGATAAACCGATTTGAACATTTCGCCGCCGCTCACAGTTTCGCCGCTAATTCTTTGCCCGCTATTATAATCGTCGATGATTCAACCGTGTGCTGAAAATCTTCCAAACAGCTGAAAATGTAAGACGCATTTAAAATTTTATCGGTGTTATTCGTAGTGTAAGGTTGCCGCAAAATTCGCCCGACAATTTGCTCAACGTCAATTTGAGAATTTTTATTCGCCAGCGACGCCAGAATGTACGCGAAGGGACAATCCCAACCTTCCTTGAGCGCGTTGATTGTTATGATAAATCTAATCGCGCAGTCGCGGCTCATCAAATCGGTATTGCGCAGTTCGTTACTTTTGGCGATTTTAATTTTGTCGAAAGTGTCGCTGTTTTCCTGCGCGTCGGGCTGAGCTTGAAATAAAACAATTGGGCGAATGTACCTGCCGCTGATTTTTTCTTCAGCAACCGCCGCCTTTTCCAAATTATTTCTAAGCCCAATTACGCTGTCGATTAAATTTTTCTTGTCGTGCGAATGGTAAACAATCACCGGCAATTTAACCATATGCTCCGCCTTCAAAGCGGTTGGATTAATTTCGACGATAACCAGCGGATTCATTTTACGAATAATATTAATCAGCGTAAAATCTTCGGCGTTGAGATATTGCGAAAGATTTTCGAGCGCGCCGTTTTCTTTATAGACGTTGCGAATATCTTTTTTGTTGCTGTCAATCCTCAGCGACGCGTAACTAAGAATGCAAATCGACAAATTATCATTGACAGTTGCTGGAGAAAAATTCTGCGCCTGCAACAGCATTTCATGGCGACGTTGTGATTAAAATCGTTGTCGATGCGCTGGCGGTATGGATGAGCGGTATTGGCAAGATTAGCTAAAGTTTGCGTCAAAATTGCGTCGCTCGGCACAAGCCAAATCACGAATCTATATTTCGGCGAAAGGCAGTTGACAATGTGATTCAATGCCGCGCACGCCAGAAAAGTTTTACTGCCGCCGGTTGGCACTTTCAGACAGACATTCGCTACGCCGGAAATTTTATCGTTGTACTTAGGCGCGCTCTCGCCGTGATACATTTTCCACGCGGCAATAGGATTGTTACCAGTATCAATCAGCGCGTCCAAATATTTCTGCAAATCGCCGATAACAGCCTTTTGATAATTTTTTAGTTCCACAGAATAACCTCCAACATTTTCAATTTTCCCGAGAAAAATAAACAAAATTGGAAAAGTCGCGCCAGTACGCCAAATCGATTTTTAGAAACAGGCGATTTTCCAATTTCCCCGTGAAAATTAATCAATTTTGCAAAAGTCGCGCCAGTACGCGAAACTGATTTTTAGAAACTGCCGATTTTCCAATTTCCCCGAGAAAATTAATCAATTTTGTAAAAGTCGCGCCAGTACGCGAAACTGATTTTTAGAAACTGCCGATTTTCCAATTTCCCCGAGAAAATTAATCAATTTTGCAAAAGTCGCGCCAGTACGCGAAACTGATTTTTTGAAACAGCCGATTTTCCAATTTCCCCGTGAAAATTAATCAATTTTGTAAAAGTCGCGCCAGTACGCGAAATCGGTTTTTAAAATACCGGAATTTTGACTTCACACTGGGGAAAAATATTCAATACTTCGGCACGTCATAGGGAATTTGTTTAAAAGTGATATTGCGCGTGGCAAGCTGTTCGTCACTCAAATTGCAGGCGTCCGCATAAATCACATAATAATCTGCGCGAGTTGACAGAAATTCAAAATTCAGCATTGTCTGTTCGTGGCAATAATAATAGGCGATTCCATTGTCGACGCCCAATAAAAATTTTTCGTCAGTGGCGGGCGGCAAACTTTTTCGCGTCTCCATAAAATAAATATATTCGCGCAGTTGCTCAAGCGGAATTTTCGGATTGATAAAATCGCCCTCAAATAAATTTTTGCCCAACTCATAAAAATTAAATTCGCCGCCAATGCGCCGCACTCTTTCAGATGTGATTGTCTCCGCGTAGTCATTCAGCTCAATCAAAATAAATCTGCGCGACCCGCCATCAGCTTTGTTTAAATTGATAACCGCGTGCGCCGTCGTCCCGCTCCCTGCAAAACTATCCAGCACTATCGAATCTTTCTCCGTCAATGATTGAATCAATTTGCCAATTAAGCGTGAAGGCTTTGCAAATTCATCAATCATACTTTGTTGGTATCGCCAATTACTTTCGATTTTTACATCAGTTTGTAAAATCCCATTTTCAATAATAGCAGCATCCAAATAAATCAGATTCATATTACCCGCGCTAACTTTAGTATTTGCCTCTATTCGGTAATTTCTTTCTTTATATTTGCTCGGCGTTCCTTTAGGAATAATTCTGACGCTACGCGGATTTGTTGGATTTATGCAAGGATAAGTTTCAGTTGCACGGTTAATTTCGCCAATTAAACCACTGAATTTTCCTATTGACTTGCAATAAACCAAAATATATTCCTTGACATTGGTTAAAGTTTTCGATAAGAATGCACCTTTTTTCTTTTTCTCCCAAACTAAATTTGCAACAAAATTATTTGCCCCGAAAATTTCATCACAAACAAATTTCAAACTGTACAACTCGTTATCGTCAATGCTTATAAAAATTGCGCCGTCGTCCGCCAATAATCTTTGTAACAGCCTAAGCCGCGGGTACATCATACACAGCCATTTATCGTGCCGCGTTAAATCTTCGCCCTCGCGCCCAACCACTTCGCCAATCCATTTCTGTAAGTGCGGGTCGTTGACGTTATCGTTGTAAATCCAACCCTCATTGCCGGTATTGTACGGCGGGTCGATATAAATGCATTTGATTCTGCCTTCAAATTTTAGGAGAAAGGGCGGCTTATGTTGGATAACTTTATCTTTGCCGAGAAAACTAAACGTGGGCAAATTTATACTTCCTCAAAAAATTTTTTCAATAATAACCGCTGAAATTTCAAAAAGCAACTTGATTTTTTCTTGGGCGGCGGCTATAATTTTTGCAAACAAAAAACGTCCCGCGAATGAAACGAGACGCTTTTGTAGGTGCTAACGTAGACGGTCGCTCACTTATGAGTATGGTGTTATAAATTGTGGCTAGCCGCTAGAGCTTGTGGGAGCTTAGGCGGCTGTTTTGCTGAGTACCAGAAGGATTACGCCGGTGATAATAACCACACGAACGATAAATTTCACGATACGCATCAATCTCACCTCCTTTCGGAGGGAGCAACCGCCTGCCGTTTACAGCACTTGCGGCAATTGTACACGCTGATTTTTCAAAAATCAATATAAAACTTGCATTTTAAAAACGCCTGTGGTAGACTTGCGAAAAACCTTAGCGCGGTTCAGCGAAACTCCAACGCGGACTTTGCTACAGGAAATTACAAACACAGGAGGATTTTTGAAGTGTTAACTAAGGAAACCAAACAGGAAATTATTACAAAGTACGGCGTCCACGAGGGCGACACCGGTTCGCCGGAAGTTCAAATTGCGCTCTTGACTGCGCGAATTACTTATCTTACCGAACATCTCAAGGAACACAAGAAGGATCATCATTCGCGCCGCGGTTTGTTGAAAATGGTTGGTCAACGCCGCCGTCTTTTGAGCTACCTCAGCAAGAAAAATATTAATCGTTATCGCGAAATTATTGCACAACTCAATTTGCGTAAGTAAAATTAATCGAATAGAAAATTTTTTCGGGCGGACTTAATGCGGTTCGCCCAATTTTTTAATTAAGCCGCCGCGTTTTATTATCGATATATTTTTATGGGGAAAAAATTTGACAGGGAAGTTTATTCGCATTAGGAGGCGTTTTAATTATGATGAGATCTTTGTGGTCGGCGTCGTCCGGCATGATCGCGCAGCAGAGGCAAATGGACGTAGTCGCACACAATTTGGCTAACGTCAACACTTTCGGCAACAAGAAAGTTCGCGCAGAATTTCAAGATTTGATTTATCAAACACTGCGCGACGCGGGCGGAGCTTCGGGAAATGGCACGCAGTATCCGCAAGGTTTGCAAATCGGTTTGGGCGTGCGTCATGCGGCTACTAACAGAATTTTTACTCAAGGTCCATTGCAAACGACGGATAATCCGACCGATGTTGGCATTCAAGGCGAAGGTTTCTTTGAAATTCAGTTGCCGGACGGTACGAGCGCTTATACTCGCGACGGCTCTTTTAAAATTGACTCTGACCGCCGCCTTGTTACCAGCGATGGCTTTTTGCTTGTGCCGAATATTACGCTTGACCAAAATGCTACAATTGACAGCCTTGTCATAAGCAGTGACGGGCGCGTTTCTGATACTCCGGCGGGCGGCGACCAAACTGAAATTGGGCAAATTACGCTCGTTCGTTTTACAAATCCTGCTGGTTTATCTGCTTATGGCAAAAATCTTTTCTTGGCGACCGAGGCGTCCGGCGACCCAATTACCAGTGAACCTGGCGCTGACGGTGCGGGCGTTTTGACTCAAAATACTATTGAAATGTCCGGCGTTCAAGTTGTCGAGGAAATGGTGAATATGATTGTTTCGCAACGCGCTTATGAATCCAATTCCAAGGCTATTACAACGTCCGATTCCATGCTTGAGACTGCTAATCAGTTGAAACGCTAATTTTATTTGACATGAAAACGCTATCCATTTTCAAAAATAGGTTTTCAAAAATCCACTTATCCCTTTTCACTCTTCACTTTTCACTAATCATCGCGGTGGTGATTTTCGTAATGAATCTCGCGCCGCGTGTTTTTGCTAGCCAATTTATCCCTGGCGAACAGCTTGAGGCGATGGCGCGCGAAGAAATTGAAGCGGAACTTGACAGACAAGGCGAGACGCGGCGGCGTGATTTGAATATGCAACGCAAACTTCCGCCGATAAATTTGCCAAATGGCGTCATTGGTATAAAACTTTCCATTCCGAATGTAAATTATTTTGGTAATACGCCGGTTAAAGCGGAAATTTCGATTGACGGCAAATATTATCGCGACGTGAATTTTTTAATGGTGCTGAAAGTTTATGACAACGTTGTAGTGGCGTCTCACAATTTGCGAATCGAAGTGCCGGTTACCGAATCTGATTTTCGCGTTGAAGAAATTCCGATTGACGGGCGCACTGAATATTTGCAGGAAGTTCAATCGGTAGTTGGGCTTGTTCCGCACAGAATGATTAAAGCGGGCGAGCCGGTTGTTTTTGATTATTTTCAGCAGCCTGTAGCCGTTAAGAGCAATCAGCCGGTGAAAATTATCGTTCGGTACAAAGGGCTGGAAGTTGCCGCGAGTGGAATTACAATGGCGCGCGGGCGGATTGGCGAAGTTATCAGAGTTAAAAATGAGTCGTCCAAAAAAGTTTTATCTGCGAAGGTTATTGATTCTAATACTGTGGAGGTGACTTATTAAAATGCTGAAGAAAATTTTTGCGGTAATGTTAATGGCGGCGTTTATTTTGCCGGTAATTTCCAGCGGGAATGTTGAAGCGCGGTCGTTGTGGCGAGATAATCAATGGGGAATGTACGCAGACAGAAAAGCCCGCAATGTTGGCGATATTTTAACGATAGTAATTGACGAATCGACGACGCAAAGCGCAACTAAGGCGCGTTCCAATTCCAAAGAAGGCAATGTAAGTTTAGGCGCGGGCACAGGCATTTTTCACTTTTTAGCGGCGGCGGCAGCGAGCGGCTCTGACAGTTTCACGGCTAATGGCAGTGCGAGCGATACCAACAGCGTCAGCGGGCGAATCACTGTTACAGTTATTGAAGTCCTGCCCAATGATAATATGATTGTCGAAGGTACACAATCTATTTGGCAAAATCGCGACGAGCATAAAATCACCGTGCGCGGGATTGTCCGCCGTGACGACGTTACCAGAAACAATACAATTCCTTCCACGAAAGTTGCCGACGCTACTTTGAAATTCGACGGCAAAGGTCCTTTGAATGCGAAACAACGTCAAGGTATCCTTACGCAGATTTTCAATTTCTTGTTCTAATTTGACGGCGGTGATTAAAATGAAAAAAATTTTTACATTGCTGACGCTCATATTTTGTTTAATGTTCACGGCTTCAACGGTTTTTGCCGAGGCAGCACCGGCGCGCATTAAAGATATTGCCAAAATTCAAGGCGTGCGTAGCAACCAGTTGGTAGGCTATGGTTTAGTAGTAGGTTTACCTGGTACGGGCGATGACGACGACGCGCCGCAAATGATTTCTTCGACGGTTGCTTTGCTCCGGAGTTATGGAATTGCTGTTGACGAATCGGAATTAGACAGCGATAATGTTGCCGCGGTTATGATTACAGCGACTTTGCCGCCTTTTATTCGCGAAGGTGATACAATCGACGTGACAGTCAGCTCAATGGGCAATGCGGAAAGTATTCAAGGCGGAACTTTATTGCAATCTCCATTGCGGGCGGCTGATGGTGAAGTTTATGCTGTCGCGCAGGGTGCGATTTCGACGGGCGGCTTTATTGCCGGTAATGGCGGTAATAGTGCGCAAAAAAATTTCCCGACCGTTGGTTTGATTCCAAATGGCGCGATTGTTGAGCGTACTGTTGAAGATGAAATTGGTAAAAATGGCACGGTTTCATTGAGTTTAGGAATTGCGGATTTTACGACGGCTACGAGAATTACCAATGCGATTAATGACGCTTACGGACAAATCGCGCAGGCGGCGAATCCTGGGCGCATTGACATTCGTATTCCAAATTATTATCGTGCTAATGTGGTTGAATTTGTTTCGTCGATTGAAGAATTATCGGTTACGCCGGACAGCGTTGCTAAAATCGTTTTCAATGAGCGCACTGGAACAATCGTAATGGGCGGCAATGTCAGCGTTGACGAATGCGCGATTACTCAAGGCGGCTTATCAATTCGCGTGACCCGTGATATGGAAGTTTCACAGCCTGAGCCTTATTCTTACGGCACTACAATGAGAAAATACAGCGAAGAAACTGAAGTTGAAGAACAACCGTCTAATTCAATCGTTATGCCATCGACCACGAATATTAATGACATAATCGGCGCGTTGAATGCGGTTGGTGCTACGCCGCGCGATTGCATTTCGATTTTGCAGGCTATGAAGGCGGCGGGCGCTATTCACGCTGTTTTAGAGATTATTTGAGGTGATTTGAATGCAGGTTGAAGGCTCGCTTTTAATGCCGCGTATGAATCCGACGAATACCACTCAAGCAGGCTCGCGCATTATCAGCAAGGAAGCGAAATTTGAAAATGAATTGAATCTCGCGCAGAAAAGGCTTGACAAGGCTCAAAAAACCGGCGTTATGACTGACGAACAACTCGCGCAGCGCAATAAAGATATTAAAGACGCCAGTATTCAGCTTGAGGCGATTATGCTTAAAATGCTGTATAATGAGATGTGGAAAACTGTTCCGAAGGATAAACTTTTCGGCGACGATAACGCTATGGAAATTTGGCGCGATATGTACAATGAAGAATTAACTAAGCAAATGGCGCAAAATGGCGGCGTCGGTCTTGCGGATTTAATTTTTCAACAACTTACTCAACCTAAATAGTATTAATCGGCATTTCTTTTTTAGGCGCTCCGCCGTGAGCGTCTCTTTTTTTGCTTATAAAACCCTATCCACTATTCATATGACAATAGATGAATTACTTGAAAAGTACCGCGCCGAAAATATTTCCGAACGCGAAAAAGGCGCTAAGTTCGAGCAACTTATGAAAAATTTTTTGCCAATAATTTATAGCGGCGATGTTAAAAATATTATGCTCTGGAGTAATTTCAGCAACGAACAAGATTTAGGTATCGATTTAGTCATTGAAACTTTCAGCAGCGAAATTTGGGCGGTACAGTGCAAATTTTACGCCGAAACTACCACGATTGACAAAGCTGACGTTGATTCGTTCATTTCCAATTCCGGCAGAGAATTTAACGGGAAAAAATTTTCGCGCCGCATTTTCATTTCAACTTCCGATAATTTCACCGCCAACGCCCTAAAAATGTTTGAAAATCAGACGCCGCCCATTATCCAAATTGGTATGGACGAACTGCGCAAAGCCGCTGTCGATTGGGAAAAAGTTTCTCGCGGCGAAAAAATTAAAATCCTGCGCGACCTTCGAGATTATCAGCAAACCGCCCTTGATAACGCTGTCGAACATTTCAAAACAAATGAGCGCGGGCAATTAATTATGGCGTGCGGCACGGGCAAAACTTTTACTTCGCTCAAAATCGCTGAATCCTTGTGCCGTCGCTGTCGCTTCTTAGTCAAAGCCTGCGCGAATGGGCTAATTTCGCCGATAAACCTATCAACGCCGTTTGCGTCTGCTCAGATAAAACCGTCACCAGCAACGACGATATTCAAAATATTAATCTGCCAGTGCCGGTAACCAATCAGCCCGAGGAAATTTCCGCCGCCGTCAATCGCACAGGTAATTTCGGCATGACGGTTATTTTTTCTACGTATCATTCGCTGGACAAAGTTATCGCCGCGCATTTGAATTTCGATTTGGTTATCTGCGACGAAGCGCATCGTACCGCTGGCAACCTTAATCAAGATAAAACCGCGCGGATTTTTTCAATGGTTCACAGTAACGAAAATATTCAAGC
>CAJOIB010000089.1 GCA_905234705.1 uncultured Selenomonadaceae bacterium
ATATCGCCCAAACCGTTCGGATTGTCAACGTCAATATTATCGTAATAAGCCGTGCTGATTCCCAAATACTCATTGTTAGCCCAGGCAACGGCGTCGGCGTCCTCTTCAAAATAAACGTACATTGTATCGTTAACGGCTGAAGAATTTGAATCAAAGCCGAAATTGTTTCCGTAAGATGCGGCAATCAAATTGAGCGCGCCTTTCACCCACCAAGTATAAAGCGCCTGCCAAATAAACTGTTGGCTTTCTGTCAAATCGCTGAAATTTTTATTGTTGTCGAGCGTCAGAGTTAATCCCTTGACTGTAAAAGTATTTCCGGTAAAATTAATCAAATTGCCGGTTTCGGGAACAATATTTTCGGAGTTTTTGACAGCAGAGCCGCCCGCGTCCCAGCCGCTAATTGCGCCGGTATCGTCGTTGTTTAAAATTATTCCGCAGTAATTCAGCAGAAATTTATTGGCGTTTTTAACAGTGCGACAATCGCTCACCATTTGATTAATAACTTCCTGCAGACTTCCGAAATTTGAGCAGGCGCGAATTGCCTCGTCTACCTCCGCCGTTCCAGATAATGTCGTTGTGTCCAATGACGCCATAAAATTTTTGATAACTTGCTGTTGCGTTGCCATAAAAAATCATCTCCAATTAAAATTGATTTTAACCGTGGAATTTGGCGGCGTCAAGAATTTCAATAAAAAAAGCCGCCGAGCCCGCGAGTTCGACGGTTTAATTTGTTTGTGAAATTGTCGCTATTTTGATTCGTGCGAATTGAAAGTTGCGGCAAACTTGTTGTCCTGCGCGAGATTTTCATAATTCATCGAATCGAATTTACCGGCTGAATAATCGTCTTCCGTAATTTCGACAATGTCAGCCAATCGCGCAGTGTCAGAAATGAAATTGTTATCTTCGAATAAATCGGCGCTGCTCGCAAGGTTTGAATATTTTTGCGTGGTGGTATTGTTGCTCGCGTCGACGATTGTAATATTTTTGCCATTGCCGTCGTTCACAGAAATTGAACCAGAACCGATTTTGAAAGTAATGTTATTGCCGCTGAAACTGTAACTTGAAATTGAGCCGCTGGAAATTTTAATTTTGTCGCCCGCCGCATAATCGGTTATAACGTCCTTGCCGCCTTCGTAGACAAAAACATCATTGCCCGCGCCACCTGTCAAAGTGTCGTTGCCGGAGCCGCCGTAAAGCGTATCATTTCCTGCGCCGCCGTCGATTGTGTCAGCGCCAGAGCCGCCTTTCAGCGAATTTGCCTTAGCGTTGCCGACGATATTAATTTTCTTGGTTAAAGCAGTGGCGTTAACTTTCGTCACTGTTGACGCATAATTCGACAAATCAATTGTTGAACCGGTAAAAGCCGAAGTTGCGGTAAGCGTCGCGCTCTTAATTGAAATACCAGCGGGCAAAGTCGAAATCGGATAAATATTCGTGGCTTCATTATTTTTAGAATCAATGACGGTAATATTTTTGCCCTTGCCGCTCTTCACAGTTAATTTGCCGTTAGTGGTGGTGAATACAACATTTGAACTGCTGAGACTTGCGCCGGTAATTGACGCGCCAGAAAGTTTAATCTTATCCGCGCCCGCCGTGTAGTCTTGAATCAAATCATTTCCGCCGCTGTAAATATAAATATCATTGCCGCCGCCAAGTGAAACCGTATCGTTGCCAGTACCGCCTGAAATTGTATCAGCGCCCTTGCCGCCCTTGATTGAATTATTCGTAGAGCCGCCAATAATACTGACGCCGCTGGTTAGAGCCGTCGCATTTACTTTTGTCACAGTCGACGCATAATCAGCCAAATAGTGGACGCGGTTAAAACTGCGCTCTTAATCGAAATGCCCGCAGGTATTGTTGAAATTGGATAAATATTTGTAGTTTCATTGCCGTTGCTGTCGATGATTGTAATATTCTTGCCCTTGCCGCTCTTCACGATGATATTGCCCTTGTTCGTGGTAAGTACAACATTTGAACTGCTAAGACTTGCGCCGGTAATTGACGCGCCAGAAAGTTTAATCTTATCTGTGCCCGCCGTGTAGTCTTGAATTAAATCATTTCCGCCGCTGTAAATGTAAACGTCTTTGCCACCGCCCAATGAAACCGTGTCGTTGCCAGTACCGCCAGAAATTGTATCTGCGCCCTTACCACCCTTGATTGAATTATTCGTAGAGCCGCCAATAATACTGACGCCGCTGGTTAGAGCCGTCGCATTTACTTTTGTCACAGTCGACGCATAATCAGCCAAAGAATTTAGTGGACGCGGTTAAAACTGCGCTCTTAATTGAAATGCCCGCTGGTATTGTTGAACTGCCGCCGTCCAAAGTCCCTTGAATCTTGGCACTGCTCACGTTTTTTAATAAAATTGAGCCGCTACCAACATTGACTTTCAAATCACTGCCGCTTTTTACCGTTGTATAAGACCCGCCCGCAATGCTCAGCGTGTCATTGGAATTGAAATTGTAAATAACATCGTTGCCATCGCCCGAATTGTATATGTAAACCTTGTTTGACGCACTGCCGGAAATTGTATCATTGCCGAGCCCCGCGTTAATCGTTTGGTTGCCTTGTCCCTGCACAGTGATTTTGTCATTACCAGCGCCGCCCAGAATCAACGCGCGATTATCAGCCATTGCAACAATCGTATCGTTGCCGTCGCCGCCCGAAATGGTTATATCGTCGTTAAATTCGGCGTAAATAGAATCGTCGCCCGCGTCGCCGTAAACCGCATTTACAGAAGTCAAATAAATGTGGACTTTATCATTGCCCGCGCCCGCGTTTATCGTGTTGTTGTAAATGACGCTGGTGCTGTAATCGGCTATGTCTATTGTGTCGTCGTAGTCAGTGCCATAAATAATCGTGTTGGAATTGGAATTGCTGATATATTCGCCGCTGTCGCCGGTTGTGCCGTCAAATGTGCCGTCAATGTTCAGTTCTTCAATATCTTTCGCGCCGATAAGCCGGATTGAGCCGCTACCGACCTTTACAAGAATATCCTCGCCGCTAATCACCGTTGAATAAGTGCCGCCGGTTATTGAGATTTTGTCATATTTAGTAAAATCATTAATTACATCATTACCGTCGCCCGCCGCGTACTGAAAAATTGAGCGATAGCTATGTCCGTTGTCTGATTCATAATTTGCTCCGGCTACAATAGAATTCATCTTGTTATAGTACATAGTATCATTACCAATACCACCACTAATTGTAGCTGCTTCATGGTAGTACGTCCATAAAGAAATTACATCATCGCCTGAGCCACCCAATAATGATGACGGAGTATAGCCCCAAATGGTATCATTACCTTCGCCACCATCTATCACTTTACCAAACCAATCAGCTGCAATATAGTCGTCGCCATTTCCACCATAAATTGTATCACCTCCTCGAATAGTATCATTACCTTCACCACCATAAACTATAACGCGCTCTCCACCACTGATAGAAATATAATCATTACCCGCGCCACCATCTACAGTAACTGTATATGCATCATTATAAATTGTATCATTGCCTGCACCGCCATTTATTGAAACCTCGTCACCGTAATTTTCAATGGTGTCATTGCCGCCCAATCCGCTTATTGTTACATTGTTATCGATGTTATAAAGGCTATCTGCGCCGGACGTGCCGCTCATTACGCTCCAATCATTAAGTGTAACAATATTGCCGCTGGCGTCTTTGATATGAACTTTGCGGTATGCGTCGAGATAAATATCTTTGAGCGTGACGCCGCCGCCATTGACGCTAACAATTAAATCGTTCCCGCTCTTTACTGTGTTGTAACTGCCGGAAGTAATATGAAGCGTATCAAAACTATTGAAACCGATTATAAAGTCTGAGCCGTCGCCTTGCGCATATTGATACAAACGCCCCCATCTAGTAACGTTGTGCCCGTCGATTGTATCATTGCCTTTGCCGCCGTTAATTGTGCCGCTAGAATCAATGATTAAATCGTTGCCGTCCCCGCCAAAAACCGCACCGCTGATTGACTTTAAGGTATCGTCACCTGCGCCGCCGTCGGCTATGACATCTTCTCCAGTATTAATGATTGTATCATTACCTGCTCCGCCATAAATTGTAACGTAAATACCGTCATTGTAAATGTAATCGTTTCCCGTGTCTAAGTCTATGTAAGAATCATCTCCGTGATTTTCGACTATATCATTACCTGCACCACTATAAATTGAAACGCTATCACCGCTGTTTAAAAATTTTTCATTTGAAGAAATGCCGTTTAAATTTGTGGCAGAAACTGTATTAATCATTAAATCATCTTCATCTGCCGCTTGTTTTGCCAAGTAGCGCAGGAACATATAACCGCCCGCATAAACATCGCTAACAAGATATATACCTGTTTCATTTAAAACATCTTGTAAATAATTGGCAGAATTACCTGTTGCCAAATTTAAAATACTAGATTTTCTATCATCATCGACACCTTGTGTTAGTTCAGATATTCCCTCTTCTATAAGATTCGGCAAATTCAAAGTACTTATATTTGCAAACATTACAGCGTGAGTAAATTCATGGGCAAATACGCGGTCAAGATAAACTTTTGTTGATTCACTTAATCCATTGGAATTTACGGTATCAATATTTTTATAAAATTTGTCATTGATTCCAAGTCCTAGACGTACTCCTGAACTATCACGAATACATGTAGTCCAAGCCAAATTATTATTAGCTCTTTCCTCAAAATAAACATACATTGTATTGGCGGTAGCAGATGAATTTGAATCAAAGCCGAAGTTGTTTCCATAAGACTCAGCGATTAAATCTAGTGAGCCTTTAGCCCACCAAGTATATAGTCCTTGCCAAATAAATTGTTGGCTTTCTGTCAAATCGCTGAAATTTTTATTGTTGTCAAGCGTCAGAGTTAATCCCTTGATTGTAAAAGTATTGCCGGTAAAGTTAATCAAATCGCCGGTTTCGGGAACAATATTTTCGGAGTTTTTGACAGCAGAGCCGCCCGCGTCAAATCCGGTAATTGCGCCGGTGTCCTCATTGTTCAAATTAATCCCGCAGTAATTCAGCAGAAAATTATTAGCGTTATTGACAGTGCGACAATCGCTCACCATTTGGCTTATAAGTTCCTGCAGACTTCCGAAATTGGAGCAGGCGCGAATTGCCTCGTCTACCGCCGCCGTTCCCGACAATGTCGTTGTGTCCAATGACGCCATAAATTTTTTGATAACGTCTTGCTGTGTTGCCATAAAAAATCACCCCTTCTAATAAAAACAAAAATTACTTCATAAATTAATTATATCCCCCCCGTTTTTGGTTTGTCAAGTAAAATATTATTTTTAACACAAAAAAACCGCCGAGCCCAAAAGCTTGACGGTTAAAATTTTTGTTTATGAAATTATCGAATCAGCCAGCGTTTTTAGCTTCGTCCAAAAGTAAATTCAGCAGTTTAACGCCCGCTTCCGGAATGTTCGTGCCAGGAGCAAAAATCGCAACAGCGCCGCTCTTATACAAATGGTCATAATCTTGAACAGGAATAACGCCGCCAATCGCAACCATAATGTCGTCGCGCCCAAGTTTCTTGAGTTCTTGAACAAGTTCCGGCAACAGCGTATTATGCCCCGCCGCCAGTGAACTAAATCCAATCATATGCACGTCATTATCAACGGCGTCCTGCGCAGTTTCAGCCGGTGTCTGGAAAAGCGGTCCAACGTCAACGTCCCAGCCCATATCAGCAAAGCTTGACGCAATAACTTTTTGCCCGCGGTCGTGTCCATCTTGCCCCATTTTCGCAACAAAAATTCTCGGACGGCGACCGGTAAGTTTTTCAAATTCATCAGCCAATTTGCGCGCCTTATCCAATGCGGTTTGATCTTTAAATTCGCCAGAATAAACGCCGCTGATTGTGTGAATAGTAGCTTGATAGCGACCGGAAACTTTTTCGACAGCATCAGAAATTTCACCGAGCGACGCACGAACCCGCGCCGCCTCAACAGTCAATTCAAGCAAATTGCCATTTTCGCGAGATTCAGCCGCCTTAGTGATAGCCTCAAGCGCCGCGCGTACATCGTCTTCATTGCGTTCTGCGCGAAGTTTATTCAAACGCTCAACCTGCGCATTTCTAACTGCAGTATTATCAACGGCGAGAATTTCAAGCGGATCTTCCTTGTCAAGACGGAATTTATTCAAGCCAACAATCGTCTCATTATTAGAATCGATACGCGCTTGACGACGAGCCGCCGCTTCTTCAATGCGCATTTTCGGCAAACCAGTAGGAATAGCTTTAGCCATACCTCCCATTTGCTCGATTTCTTGAATATGAGCCCAAGCGCGGCGGATAATTTCATTCGTCAAAGCCTCGACGTAATATGAGCCGCCCCACGGGTCGATAATCTTGCAAACTGAAGTTTCATCTTGAATATAAAGCTGAGTGTTACGGGCAATGCGCGCGCTGAAGTCCGTCGGCAATGCAATAGCTTCGTCAAGAGCGTTAGTGTGCAAGGATTGAGTATGACCAAGAGCCGCCGCCATAGCTTCCATAGCAGTTCGCGCAATGTTATTGAAAGGATCTTGCGCAGTGAGCGACCAGCCCGAAGTTTGGCAATGAGTACGCAAAGCCATTGACTTAGCTTGAGTGCCGCCCATTTGCTTAACAATCTTAGCCCACAACACACGAGCCGCGCGCATTTTCGCAACTTCCATGAAATAATTCTTGCCAATCGCCCAGAAGAAACTCAAGCGCTTAGCAAAGGCGTCAACCTTCAAGCCCGCATTAATACCAGTACGAATATATTCAAGACCGTCAGCCAGCGTGTAACCAAGTTCAATATCAGCAGGCGCGCCCGCCTCTTGCATATGATAACCAGAGATTGAAATTGAATTGAACTTAGGCATATATTTAGTTGTATATTCAAATATGTCAGCGATTATGCGCATCGACATTGGCGGAGGATAAATATATGTATTGCGTACCATAAATTCTTTTAGAATATCATTTTGTATAGTACCGTTTAAAATAGCTTTATCAACGCCCTGTTCAACGCCGCTCTGAATGAAAAACGCCAAAATCGGCAAAACTGCGCCGTTCATAGTCATTGAAACTGACATTTGGTCAAGCGGAATGCCACTGAACAGAATATTCATATCGAGCATTGAGCAAACAGAAACGCCCGCTTTACCAACGTCACCGAAAACGCGCGGATTATCGGCGTCGTAGCCGCGATGTGTCGGCAAGTCAAATGCGATTGACAAACCTTTTTGACCGGCGGCTAAATTTCTGCGGTAAAATGCATTGGATTCTTCAGCAGTCGAAAAGCCCGCGTATTGACGAACTGTCCAGGGGCGGAAAACGTACATTGTGGAATAAGGACCACGCAAAAACGGCGGGATACCGCTCACGAAATCCAAATGATTCATATGCTGATATTCGTCGTGGCTGTAAAGCGGCTTAACCGGCACGTGCTCCATTGTTTTGTAAGAAAGTTCGTCATAATTAGCCGCCGCCGCTTTTTCAAATTCAGCCTTCCAAGTCGCCTCGTCAACCGGCGGAGCGTCGCTAAGGCTAATCTGCGTGAAGTCAGGATTTTTATAATTTGCCATTACGCGATCATTCCTTTCTTTTTCTGCATTGCAACCAAAGTTTGATAGCAATTCGAGCGAATATTAATATAATCGTCAATACCAGCCTGTTTGTAAGTTTCAGCCAATTCAGCCGGAGCAGCGCCCGCCAAATAAACCGTAGCATTGGGCAAAGCCTCATGAAGTTTCGGCGCAAGTGCAGGAACAATTTCCGGATAAGTATCATCGGTTGAGCAAATGACAACCGCGTCCGCGCCAGATTCTTTAGCCGCAGCCGCCGCTTCTTCCGCAGTTGCAAAGCCGTTATTGCTCAAAACTTCAAACGCGCCAACCTGCAAAAAGCCGGTCGTGAAATCTGCGCGAATCTTATGTTGCGGTATCGGTCCCATATTCGCCAAGAAAATTTTGACGTTATCGTTATTTTTCGCCTTGTAATTTTCGGTAGTCTCGCGCAGTTGTTCAATTTTTTCGCTCCAACGATGTTTGCCGATAG
>CAJOIB010000090.1 GCA_905234705.1 uncultured Selenomonadaceae bacterium
CGCTATCGACGGTAACTTGTTTAAGCGTATATCTAACGCCAGGAAGAACAACACCCGTGGTGCTATCCTTGATTTCCAAGCCAGTAATGGTGGTTGTTCCTTCTTCATCAGTCAAGCTAGCATCTGCGGTGGTTGTGCCCGTCGCGTCAACTGTGGAGGTATTTTTTGAATAAACTACTCCGCCAATTTTGATGGTGTCACCGCCAGCTACAGAGACTGTTGCGTTGTTTACTTTTATTGAAGTACCATCAGATGAAGGCGCGCCGCCGAGAATATTCGTTGTACCGGGGATATTTGTAA
Source organism: uncultured Selenomonadaceae bacterium (assembly GCA_905234705.1). GTDB lineage: Bacteria > Bacillota > Negativicutes > Selenomonadales > Selenomonadaceae > Quinella. Next base: position 301 of record CAJOIB010000090.1, read on the forward strand.
CTGTGACGTTAAAAGAACCAACATTTAACGTTTCCAAACTTGAATATGAGCTAACATTCAGCGACGAACTCGTGATGTCGTCGTCAATTGTGCCGAGTCCGTTGCCGTCTGAATCATACGCGTTAGCTGTTGAATCTGAGGTAAACGTAATCACCTTAACGTCAGCTGCAGTTTTACCGTCGATAAGTGCGAAACGCTGAATATCGAAATAAAATTTTTCCATGATACATTTTCTCCTTCCGTGAGTAAAAAAATCCTTATCTACAAAATTCCCTGTAAACCTAAAAAAATAAAAACATAAAAGCCGAATTGCTTTATATTAAGCGACCACATCCTTTGTAACTTTGTAATGAGATTAAAAAAACACCCCTTTCTCTTGCAATTTTTACGAAGACAAGATAAGTTAAGGCTTTATAACTCATTATGTAAAATGGTTAACGTGATTAAGGAAGTTATTCAGCATAATCTTTCCGGTTGGCGTAAGGATGGATTCCGGATGAAACTGAATACCTTCGATGTCAAAAGTTTTATGGTGAATGCCCATGATAGTGCCGTCGTCAAGCTGGCTGGTGACTTGCAAACAATCTGGCAAAGTTTCGCGTTCGACAATCAGCGAATGATACCGCCCGACTTCTATGCCCTGCGCGAGATTTTGATAAATGCCCGTGCCGCAGTGAGAGATTTTTGAAGTTTTGCCGTGAACGATTTCTCCTGCGCGAATGACTTTGCCGCCGAAAACTTCACCGATAGCTTGATGCCCTAAGCACACGCCCAAAATCGGCAACTGCCCTTTCAAAGAACCAATCAAATCTTCTGTAATGCCCGCGTCCTTGGGAACACCAGGACCAGGCGAAATTACAATCGCTTGATAATTCCTGCGCTGAATATCTTGGACTGAAATTTTGTCGTTACGAATGACTTCGACGTCTGCACCGAGTTCTGCTAAAGTTTGATAGATATTATACGTGAAAGAATCGTAGTTATCAAGTAACAAAATCAATTATTTTCGACCTCCTCAACAACTGCGAAAAGCGCTTTAGCTTTCTGTAACATTTCTCGATATTCATTGACAGGGACAGAATCAGCAACGATACCCGCGCCCGCTTGAATAATTGCGGTGTCATTTTCGATTTTCATGGTGCGAAGGGTAATGCACATATCCATATTACCGCAAAAATCCATGTAGCCAACAGTACCGGCGTAAAACCCGCGCGGCTGATTTTCGAGTTCGTGAATAATCTCCATAGCGCGAAGTTTGGGAGCGCCGCTGACTGTACCGGCGGGAAATGTCGCTTCAAGTACGTCCATGGGCTTGTAACCATTTTTCAAAGAACCGGTGACGCTGGAAACCATGTGCATAACATGACTGAAGTATTCCACAGCGCGCAATTTGTTAACTTTGACTGTGCCTGCCTTGGAAATTCTGCCCAAATCATTTCGGGCAAGGTCGACTAACATTGAATGTTCAGCGCATTCTTTTTCGTCAACCTGCAATTCGGCAGCTAGGGCGGCGTCCTCTTCTGGAGTTTCACCGCGCCTGCGAGTGCCGGCGATCGGATATGTATAAACTGTTTCATTTTGAACCTTCACCAACATTTCCGGCGATGCCCCAATCAGTTTTATACTTCCGAAATTCAAGTAGAACATGTACGGCGAGGGATTAATTTGTCGGAGCTTCCTATAGAATAAGAAAGCCGGTTTAGAAACTCTCGACTTGAACTGATAACTCGGAACAACTTGAAAAATTTCTCCGGCAAAAATATAATCCTTCGCTCTATTAATCGCACAAATAATTTCGGCAGGCACTTCGCCATATTTCCTTATAAGATTTATCGGATTTTGGCTTTGATTCTTAATAGTATTGTTAAAAATTTTTAGCGGCGCAGAAATAATTTCAGCAATTTTTTTCATGCGCGCGGTTATTTCTTCATAAAGTGCGTCGAGATTATCATTTTGTTTCACATTGGCAAGGTAAATCAGTCGCGCAGAATTTTTGAGCGAATCGAAAACAATCATAATGCGGCAAATCATAAATTGCCCAAGTAATTCTTCGTCGCCGATTTCAAGCCCGCGTATTCTGTCAAAAGTTGCGGCGACTTCAAAATTGAAATAGCCAACCATACCGCCGTTTTGAAGTGGCAAGTGGTTAGTGGTTAGTGGTAAGGTTTTGTACAGCGACATAAATTTATTAACTGTATCGACCGGTGCGCCTTCAATGCTTTTCATCAAATCGCCGTCTTTGTAAATCAGCTTGTCTTTGAAAACCTGCAGATGGATGAAAGGCTCAGCGCCGATAAATGAATAGCGCCCAAATGCCTGTTGCGTTGTGTCGACAGATTCAAGGATAAAACCGTTGCCGTCGTCAACCAGCTTGTAATAGATTGAAACCGGAGTATCCAAATCGACGCTGATATTGGCAGAAACCGCGATTAAATTTGCGTCCTGCGCGAAAGATTTAAAATCGTCGAACGATGGAGAAATTTTCAAGTTCATCACCTCTGCAGATATTTTATACCGACTTGTCAAATAAAATCGGCATTTCTTTTTAAAAAAGAAACGCCTGGCAAAGAAAATGCCCGCCGGATAATTCGCTTCCGGCTCATTAGCGGCGGGCGGGGTTCGGCGCGCATCCGTGCGCGCTCCGCTATTGTGTTTGTTTTTCCCAGTGTAAAGTGAAAATTGCGCTTTTCCAAAAATCGATTTCGCGTACTGACGCCATTTATCCGATTTTGATTATTTTTCCCCAGTGTGAAGTCAAAATTCCGGTATTTTAAAAATCGATTTCGCGTACTGACGCCATTTATCCGATTTTGATTGTTTTTCCCCAGTGTGAAGTCAAAATTCCGGTATTTTAAAAACCGATTTCGCGTAATGACGCCATTTATCCGATTTTGATTATTTTTCCCCAGTGTGAAGTCAAAATTCCGGTATTTTAAAAACCGATTTCGCGTATTGACGCGACTTTTGCCAATTTGAATGTTTTTCCCCAGTGTGAAGTCAAAATTCCGGTATTTTAAAAATCGATTTCGCGTATTGACGCCATTTATCCGAGTTTGAATGTTTTTCCCCATGTAAAATTAAAACTTTGAAACGACCGGAACCAGTAAAAAGCTATCGAATTTGCCGCCTATATGGAAAATATGACGCCCTTTATTGCGGGTCGCGGGCGCTAAAACCGTTTCGTCCGGATAAGGAACTTTGTCAGCATTGCCGCCAATGGTTTTCATTTCAACCGGATTATTCGGGTCGTAAGTGTAACCGTCTTTCGGAATTGTAATTCGCGCAGAGCCAAATTGTGGAATACTTTCAACGGACGGCGGCTCATACGCGGCTATCGTCAATTTCAACTGCTCGCCTTTGTGATAAATCATCGCCATTGGCCAAATACCAATATTCACTTCAGCAACTTCACCCGCGCTTAAAAGTTCCTCGCGTTCGTGCAAAAGTACCGGCTCTGCGGCTGTAGATTTATTTTCATCAAGAGCGCGCTGACTTACTCGCAAATATCCTTCAGCTTGAATCGGTTGTCCAGTCATTTTGTCCGGAATAGAATTGCCGTTCGCGTCAACTTTCTCAACCGTTACGTGCAATTCCATATCGTCTGAACCGTCCGCCTCAACGAACAAATGTAAATTCATATAGCCGGTTAATTCTGTGGTGTTGTCGAACTTCAGATAAAATTCCCTGCGCGACGAATCTGAATCAACAGCATAGTCGACTTCAGAAGATTTTCTTTGCGGCTTTTTGGACAGTATATCATTTTCGCGCAGATAAAGTTTCGTGTACTTCGTGCGAGCAAGCGGAAATTCTTTTTCAACGCGGTTAATAATATCTTCGTGTCCAGGGTCGAGTACTGACAGCCTAACGCGCGGCGTAGACTCCCAGCCATTATCAACGCCATTCAAATAAAAATCAAAGAACTTGCGCAAATCCTCAACATTTTCCGGCAAATAATAATCATACCATTCGTTGGTATTGTGGACGCGCAACCATTTATTTTTGCTGGGAATTTTTCTAAAACCTTCAAAGCTGCCGTGCGTGTGAACCGGATTAGTATAGCTGGCGACGACGTAAGCCGGAATATTAATATTTTCAAGCTTAGCAATTTTATCGCGCCAATAACCATTCATAAGCGTATTTGTCACAACCATTCGCGGCTGGTCTTCAATGTAATTTTTGCTCGTGAAAGTGTCGAAAATCGCTTCCGGAAATACAGGATTTGGAATGCCGCCGCGATTCGCCGTCTCTCTGAAATGGTCTACAAAACCTTCCCACGGCGCAATAGCCGCCAAGTGCGGAGGCTGTTCACCGGCGATAAACCATTGCGAAACAGTCAACCAGGAATTTCCGCTCATACCGATTTTGCCATTGCTCCAACTTTGCTGAGCCGCCCATTCAATAGTGTCGTAGCCGTCGAGCGCATTTTGACTGCCCCAATAATTTAAATTGCCGCCGGAATTGTACGCGCCGCGACTGTCCGGATTTATTATAACGTAGCCGTGCGCCACCCAATACGCCGGATCTGCCGCCTCAAATTTTTCTAAATCCGAAGTAGCATTGCGCGGCACGCCCGAACGATTTGGTACGTCGTCTAACCATTGCCCGCCAATTTCCTTGCCGTACGGACTCCACGCCATTATCGCCGGATGTCTCAATTCGTCCACCGGTCTGAAAATATCTACGTAAATAACCGTACCGTCGCGCAGAGTTACCGGCACGTCTTTTTCAAACAAAATATCGCACGTCAAAGGTTTAGCGCCTTCGCGGCGAATCGTACCGGCTTTCAAAATCATTGTTTCAGTTTTAAAGACACCTGCGCGAACTCTGTCAGCGTCAATCGGCTGCCCTTTGCGATAATAAACTTCAACAGTTTCGCCATTGAAATTTTGCGGAATGGTAATAACCGGCTCTTCCGCCGCACTTATCAAAAGTTTCTTTAACCTGCGCATGCCATCGCCTCCAAAAACATTTTCATAGCGATTATATCACAAATAAAAAAAACGCCCCTATTATTTTAGGGGCTAGGGGTTAGGTTCTAGGGATTAGGGTTTTGACGACGCCGAATGAATAACCGCTTATAAATACCTTTACCATCAATGACAGGCGCATCAAATCTGGTGTGCGGACGCTTCAGCCACTCAATTTCGCCGTCGCCGCCGAATTGCTATGCGCTTGTAAACATTTTTTCCGCCAATAACAGGATTGCCGAGATTATATTCATCGATTTTTCCACTATCGATCTTGCCAAGAATTTCAAATTGCTTCGGATTATATTTATCCAAAAAAGTTATCGGCACGCCCATAACACCGTCATAATCGCACGGTATCCGCACAGTCTTTGAAACTTCGATTGC
>CAJOIB010000091.1 GCA_905234705.1 uncultured Selenomonadaceae bacterium
GCGCGGCAGATTGTATATGACGGGCGACGTTAGACTTGGTGAAAAAATTCGGCTGAGTTATGGCAACCCTGAAGAAATTTTAGCGGAAACTTGGGAAACCAGCGAACGAGTAAGAATGTTCGCCCCGCAAGCGATATTTGCTTACATATGCGGCGCGCGTACGGTTTTTCTTGACGAAGATGCCGAACGCGAATTCAAAGATTTTCATAGAATAGTTCCCGAAGCGGTATATTGTTTTGGCGGCGGCGAAATTTATAAATATCAAGGCAAAGGCGGGCAGCTGGCGACGGCGTTTGTTTCAGTCGGTATGCGCGAGGGTGCGGCGTGTAATTGTTCACTGCGCGCAATTCCTCAAACAGAAACTGACAAGGGAAATCCTATGCAACCCTTAGCGAAAAGATTAGCCGCGTTTTTGACTGCCACGACTAATGACCTGCGCGAATCCAATGCAAGATTCCGTGAAGCCGCGCTTGCCGCCGAATCCGCCAATAAAGCCAAAAGCGATTTTCTGTCAAATATGAGCCACGAAATACGCACGCCGATTAATGCAATTCTCGGTATGAACGAAATGATTTTGCGCGAGGCGATAGCGCCGAATATAATTGAATACGCGGAAAATATTCGTACCGCCGGAAATACTTTGCTCGGTATCGTCAATGACGTTTTGGATTTTTCTAAGATTGAAGCGGGCAAAATGGAAATTATTCCCGTCGAATATGCGCTGAGTTCGTTGCTGAATGATTTGGTGAATATGATACAATCTCGCGCAGATAAAAAGGGCTTGGAATTTCACATAAACGCGGCGAACGATTTGCCGAGCGAACTTTTTGGAGACGAAATCAGAATCAAGCAGGTAGTCACGAATATTTTAACCAACGCGGTTAAGTACACCGAGCACGGCAGTGTCACTTTGACTGTCAACTTCACCAAAATTGGCGATAATCTCATAAAAATTTTCTTTGGCGTGAAGGATACCGGCATTGGCATTAAGCAGGAAGATATTCAAAAACTTTTCAGCGCGTTTGAGCGTATCGAAGAGAAACGTAACCGCACTGTCGAAGGTACGGGCTTGGGGATGAATATAACTCAGCGGCTGTTGAATATGATGGGCAGTCAGCTTGATGTTCACAGTGTTTACGGCGAAGGATCGGAGTTCAGCTTTGAATTGGAGCAGAAAGTTATTAATTGGCACGAACTCGGCGATTTTGAAGAAAATTTCCGCCACGCTTTGAGCCAGCATAAAAAGTACCGCGAAAAATTCACCGCGCCCGACGCGAAAATTCTGGTTGTCGACGATACCGTGATGAATTTAACTGTTGTTAAAGGTTTGCTCAAACAGACGAAAATTCAAATTGACACGGCGGACAGCGGCTACGAATGTTTGAATCTCGTTACAAAAAATCATTACGATATAATTTTCCTCGACCACAGAATGCCTGGCATTGACGGCATTGAAACTTTGCAACGTATGAAGGAAATGCACAACAATATCAATCAAGATACGCCGGTGATTTCGCTGACGGCAAATGCGATTAGCGGCGCGCGCAAACAGTACATTGACGCGGGTTTTCAAGATTATCTGACGAAACCGATTGACAGTTCCAGACTCGAAGAAATGATGATTGAATATTTGCCGCCGAATAAAATTAATATTATCGCGCAGGACGAAACGGTTGCTGAAACTGTCGAAGATAAAACTTTGCCGGATTGGCTGAAAAATGTTGAAGGTTTGAATACGGCGGACGGCATTGCGCATTGCGGGAGCGTCGATTCTTACCTTGACGCGCTAACGGTTTTTGCTCAATCGGTTACCAGCGGCGCGAAAGAAATTGCCAATTTTTATAAAATGTCCGACTGGAAAAATTATACAACGAAAGTTCACGCGCTCAAAAGTTCTGCGCGAGTTATCGGCGCGAATGAGTTAAGCGACAGGGCGAAACGTTTGGAAGACGCGGGCAATTCCGGCTACATTAACGAGATTTGCGAATCGACTGACGGTATGCTGGAGTTGTACATAAGTTTTGCGAATAAACTTGCGCCGCTGCTAAAAACTGAAGACGACGATTCGGACAAGCCGCTGATTGACGCTGATTCGCTTGCTGAAGCCTATGAAACTTTGAATGAAGCCGCCGCCGAATTTGATTTCGACACGGCGATGTTTGTGCTTGAGTCACTTGAAGATTATCGAATCCCCGACGATAAACGCGAAAACTTTTTGCAGATAAAAACAGCAGCGTCTAAGCCTGATTGGGAAGAATTGAAACGTTTGCTCGCTTAAAAAAATTTTTTGGAGTGATAATTAAATGCCTGAAAAAATCTGGAAGAATCTTACAATGGAAGTCAACGGTGTCGCGCAGGAAGTTAAATTTACCACCGCGGCGATTGATAAAGTTTTCAAGCCGTTTCTTACCAAATTGACTGAACTTCAAGGTATGATGGACAGAAAAGTTGTGGCGTTCATAGCCGCGCCGCCCGCCACCGGCAAAACCACGCTCGCGCAGTTCCTCGAAAAACTCAGCCGCGAAGATATTATGTTGACGAATGTTCGCGCGCTCAGTATGGACGGCTTTCATTATCCCGCCGAATTTCTCAAGGCGAATAAAATTTTGCACGACGGCAAAGAGATTTTGCTCAACGACATTAAAGGCGCGCCCGAAACTTTTGACGTTGATACTTTGCAAATAAAACTGCGCGAAGTCCGGCAAGAAGGCACTGATTGGAATATTTACGACCGCAAGATTCACGACGTGATTGAAAATGCCTTCAGTGTCGAAGATGATATTATTTTGCTTGAGGGAAATTATTTGCTGTTGGAAGAGCCGCGCTGGACGAATATTCGCGTGCTGGCGGATTATACGGTTTTTGTCAAAGCAGATCCAACGATGCTGAAAGACCGGCTGATTAGTCGCAAAATACGCGGCGGCTTGACTTCTGAAGAGGCGGCGAATTTTTATCTGAACAGCGACAGCCGAAATGTTGAGCGGGTGCTTAAAAATTCTGCGCGCGGCAATGAGACTTGGCAACTTCAAAGCGACGGCGATTTTATTAAGATTGGCGATATGGACGAAGATTTTGACGAAGTGATTTTCGACGAAACAATTTTGGAAGATGAGGCGGACAGTTAAAGTCCCAGGTTCGTGCGGCGAATTTGTACAGGGATTTTTCCGCGGCGCGCCAATTTTAATAACCTGCCCAATAGAAAAATTTACCACAGTAACAATCTCGGACGAATTTAACGGTGTGGCAGGTTTAGGCGAAAAATCTTTAGCAATGCTGAGAAAATTGCATTTGCCGAAAAATTTGGGCGTGCGATTGACAACGGAATTGCCGCGCGGAAAGGGTATGGCGTCAAGTTCGGCGGATTTGGCGGCGTTGGCTAAGGCGGCGGATTTTGATTTATCGGCTGAAAAAATTTCCGAAATGGCGTCGTCGATTGAGCCTACTGACGGCACTTTTTTTAGCGGCGTCGTGGCGATGAATCCTGTTACCGGCAAGCTGATTAAAAATATTCGCGTGGCGGAAAAATATGCTGTGGCGATTTTCGATTACGGCGGCGAAATTGACACGCTCAAATTCAATCGGCGCAGTAATTTTCAAATCTCCAGCCTTGACGAAAATTTGAATCTTGAAATGGTTGAAAAATCGGCGCTGGCTAATCAAGAAATTTTGTACAAGCCAAATCTGCGCGAAATAATTTCCTTTGCAAAGAAAATCGGCGCGGTTACGGTGAATGTGGCACATTCCGGTACAGTCATTGGGATTTTTTTTCACGCGGGCGATTTGAACATTGATGCGAAAATTGCTGAAATTGCGGCGCGTTTTGACTTTGTAAAATTTATGATGAAAACCAGGCTGATTGACGGGGGCTTTTATGCAGAAATTTGAACACGGCGGGCAAATTTACAACGCGGACGGTACGGCGGGCGATTGGCTTGATTTCAGCGCGAATATTAATCCGCTGGGGCTGTCTGAAAAAGTTAAGCAGGTTCTGATTGAAAATATCGGCGGCGTGGTGAATTATCCCGACCCGAATGCAACTGAATTGAAAAATGCGATTTCGTCACGCTACAAAGTTCAGCCGGAAAATTTGATTTTGCTGAACGGCGCGGCGGAATTTTTTTATTTGTATTTGAATGTCAAGCGCCCGCGCAAAGTTTTAATTCCAGTGCCGAGTTTCTCCGAATACGAACGAGCGGCGCGCGCAGTCAACGCCGAAGTCGAATATTTTTACACTCGCGCAGAGGAAAATTTTATCCTTGACGTAAAAAAATTAATCGCGCAGGACGCGGATTGTTTGATAATTGGACGCCCGCAAAATCCAACCGGCGCGCTAATTTCACTTGACGAAATAAAATTTTTAGCGGAAAAATTTGACGTGCTGATTGACGAATCCTTCATAGATTTTTTGACGGCAGAATCGGCGCGAGCGCTGGTTTCGGAAAAAATATCGGTCGTACAGTCGTTGACGAAAATATTTGCGATACCAGGGCTGAGATTGGGCTTTGCGATGGCGGATAAAAATTTGGCGGCGAAATTAAATTTGTCCAAAGATGTGTGGAATGTAAATTTTCTCGCGCAGAAAGCGGGCGTGGCGGCATTATCGGACGAAAATTATTTGCGGGAAACGCGGACATGGCTGGCAGTCGAACAGAAATTTTTTTTAGAGCGGCTGAGAAATTTGGGCGTCGAAGTTTTCAATCCGGCGGCAAATTTTGTACTGATAAAATTGGATTCGCAGGAAACAGCGGCGCGTGTGATAAAAAATCTGCGGCGTGAAAAAATTTTAGTGAGAAACTGCGCGAATTTTGCAGGATTAGACGGACGCTTTTTGAGATTGGCGATAAGGACGCGGGCGGAAAATTTAAAACTATTGGCGGCGTTGGAGGCGATTTTATGAAGATAATGTTGGTACGGCACGGCAAAACGGCGTGGAATGGCACGGGCAAGATACAAGGGCATTCGGATACTGCGCTGGACGAAATTGGAATTGAGCAGGCAAAACTTTTGGCGGCGCATTGTATGTTTGACAAAGTTGACGCGGTTTATTCGAGCGATTTGCAACGCGCGCGGGTGACGGCGGAGATTTTAGCTGAAAAATTTAATTTACCGGTGCAGACAATGCCGGAACTGCGCGAAGTTAATTTTGGCGATTGGGAAGGGCGAACTTTCAGCGAATTGGAAAAAACCGAGCCGACGGATGTCGAAAAATTTTTTCGCAGACCGGACGAACTGAAAATTAATAACGCAGAAACATTTTTTGAGGCGCAGGAGCGGGCGATGACCGGCATAAAAAAAATAATCGCCACGCACCAGCCCGATGCTCAAATAATCGTGGTGGCACACGGCGCTATTACTCGCGCTATTATTTGTTCAGTTTTAGAAATACCGATTCGTAAGATGTGGGCGCTCAGCCAATTTAACACGGCGGTAAATATTTTGCGCTGTGACGACGGCTATTTTACAGTCGAATTGATAAACAGCACTTCCCACTTACTGAATAACCAAAATTAAAAGGGCGCGCACGGACGCGCGCCACGCCCGCGCTAGTCACGTGATGTGACTACAGCGGGCAGTTTTCTTTCTTTGCTAAGCGTTTCTTTCTTTCCGAAAATACACTAATCATTAATCGAAGTTTCAATTTCTTCCATGGTGTACGCCTCGATAATATCGCCTTCCTTGAAATCGCGATAATCGACGAGCGAAATTCCGCACTCATAACCCGCGGCAACTTCTTTGACTTCATCTTTGAAACGACGCAACGAATCTATCATACCGTCAAAAATCTCAACGTGGTCGCGCAAAAGTCTAACTTTGGAATTATTATAAATTTTCCCTTCCAAAACATATGAGCCAGCAACCAACGCCTTTGAAAATTTCATAACCTTGCGAATCTCAACGCGACCTTGAATAACTTCTTTAAACTTCGGAGCAAGCATACCGCTCATTGCCGCCTTGACATCACCAATAGCATCGTAAATAACTCGGTACGTGCGAATATCAATGTGTTCACTGTCAGCAACTTTGCGCGCGTTGTTATCCGGTCTAACATTAAACGCAATAATCAGCGCATTTGCCGCCGCCGCCAGCATAATATCAGACTCATTAACCGCGCCAACGCCAGAATGCACAATCTTAACGTGAACTTCATCGCTTTTCTCATTGAGCGCCAATAACGACCCCGATAACGCCTCAATCGAACCTTGCACGTCAGCCTTCACAACAATATTCAAATCCTTAATCGTACCCGCTTTAATCTGATTAAACAAATCATCAAGCGAAACTTTTTTAGATTTGATAAGTTCAGTGCGCTGAATGGCTAATCTGTGCTCGGCGATGGATTTAGCAGTTTTTTCGTCAAGAGCCGCTAAAATATCACCAGCCGCCGGAACGTCATTAAGCCCTAAAACTTCAACAGGAACGCTAGGACCAGCTTTTTTCACATTATCGCCGCGGTCGTTAATCATAGCGCGAACTCTGCCAAAAGTTGTACCGGCAACAATGTGGTCGCCAATTCTCAAAGTTCCATTTTGAACAAGAACAGTCGCCACAGGTCCGCGCCCCTTGTCAAGCTGCGCCTCAATGATAACGCCACGCGCGTCTCGATTCGGATTCGCCTTCAATTCCTGCATATCGGCAACTAACAAAATCATTTCCAGCAAAAGATTAATATTCAATTTCTTTTTCGCGGAAACTTCAACCATAACCGTATTGCCGCCGTAATCGTCAGAAACCAGCTCGTATTCCATGAGCTCCTGCTTAACCTTCATAGGATTCGCGCCTGGTTTGTCGATTTTATTAATGGCAACGATAATCGGAACATTCGCCGCCTTCGCGTGATTAATCGCCTCGATAGTTTGCGGCATAACTCCATCGTCCGCCGCCACAACCAAAACCGCAACGTCAGTAACCTGTGCGCCGCGCGCCCTCATTGCAGTAAAAGCCTCGTGTCCTGGCGTGTCAAGAAATACAATTTTCCTGTCATTGCACATAACTTGATACGCGCCGATGTGCTGAGTGATGCCGCCCGCCTCGGTCGACGTAACCGAAGATTGACGAATAGCATCCAAAAGTGACGTTTTGCCGTGATCGACGTGTCCCATAACAGTAACAACCGGCGGACGCGGTTTCAAAGATTTCGGGTCGTCTTCAATTTCCGGTATCAAAGTCGGGTCGACTTCCGGCGGCAAAGCCTCAGCCGTTACGCCAAATTCAGAGGCAACCAACGCCGCGGTGTCAAAGTCAATTTCCTGGTTAATGCTCGCCATAACGCCCATTGTCATTAATTTTTTAATAATTTCGGACGCCGTGTAACTCATCTTGCTAGCCAAATCTTTAACGGCAATGCTGTCGCCGATTTTGATATGAGTTGGGCGGGCAATTTCAACTTTGTGTACGGGAGCGGGCTGTGGGCGAGTTTTCTTTTTAGGACGCGGCAAACGTGTAGTCGGCGCTTGAATTTGAGTTTGAGCCTGCTGTTGACTTTTCGCAACGTTAGCGGCGTTTTTATTTTTGCGGTTACGATTGCGATTTTGAGTGCGCCCGCCATCTTCACGGCTACTGTCGCGATTTTTGCGCTCGGTACGCTCGCCGTGATCTGGACGTTCGGGACGACCTTCACCGCGCTCAATCTTAGCTTCAACACGCTCGGAACGTTCGCCGCGATTTTCACGCATTGGACGTTCGCCGCGGCTTTCATCGCGATTTTGACGCTCCGACTTATCAAAGCGCTCACGCCGATTTTCGCGCTGTTTAGGTTTATCGTCCGGTTTCTGCGCGACTTCGGTATTTGGCTTAGGCTCGGATTTTACAGCGGGCTTTTCAACTTTTGGCGCAGGTTTAATTTCCGGTTTAGATTCGACTTTTGGCGCAGATTTAGCCGCCGGTTTAGATTTAATTTCCGGTTTGTCAACGGGCTTATTCGGCTTAACTTCAGATTTCGGCTTAGCTTGTTTTGGAGCAGGTTTAGGCGCTGCAGGTTTTTCTTCCGGCTTAGGCTGAGGTTCGGGCGGAGTTTCCGGTTTAACTTCCGGCTTGACTTCAGCTGGAACTTCCGCAACCGGTTTGCGCCGTGCAAAATTTTCTTTCAAAACTGAATAAGCATCTTCGCCAACCGCGCTGAAACGATTAGCCACTTTAATTTTGTGTTTCCTTAAAAAATCGATAAGCGACTGGCTTTCTTGATTAAATTCCTTCGCCAGCTCAAATATCCTGTATTTTGGAGTTTTTGGTTTCGACATAGAGCCACCCCCGCGAATTTTTAAATTTTTGCTTGCATTATATTTGTCTCCTTTTCAGAAGGTTAAAGAATTGAAATTGTCCACCGCCCCACAAATTTCGTCGTAAATTTCAGCAGGAACTTTGGTTTTAAAAGATTTATCCAATTTGCGGCGTTTGAGATTTTCAGCCGCGCATTTTGGAGATTTGCAAATGTAAGCGCCGCGCCCTTGAGCCTTGCCGGTAAAATCCAGCGCAATTTTGCCGTCCGCCATTTTAACAACGCGCAGAAATTCAGATTTGTGCTTGACTTCACGACAATTTACGCAACGCCGCATTTCAATTTGTTTAAGCTTGCGGCTGTGCATTTTGTTGCCCGCCTTGATTCTGCTGACCAGGTTTTTTCTTCTTGTGCTTCTTCTTCTTTTTGGGACGATCCTCAATGAGATTGACAACGCGCATATCTTCTGGCAAAACTTCATCCTTAGCTTGCATTTTGCTTTTAATGTCGATTTTCCAGCCAGTAATTTTCGCGGCGAGCCGAGCATTTTGCCCTTCCTTGCCAATAGCCAAACTCAGCTGATTATTCGGCACAACCACGCGCGAAACTTTTTCATATTCATTGACGGCAACGCGCATAACTTTAGCCGGACTAAGCGCATTAGCAATAAACAGCGCCGGATCTGCGTCCCACTTCACAATATCAACTTTTTCTTCGCCGAGTTCCTTAGTAACAGCCTGCGCCCGAACGCCGTGTTCACCAAGGCAAGTACCAACCGCGTCAATATTTTCATCATTTGAAAAAACAGCGATTTTGGAACGATTCCCCGCCTCGCGCGCAACCGCTTTAATCGTAATTATGCCCTCTTGAATTTCGGGAACTTCCAATTCAAAAAGACGTTTCAAGAGCGCAGGGTGCGTCCTCGACAAATAAACTTGCGGACCTTTGCCCATTTTGCGAACTTCAGCAACGTAAGCGCGGACTCTGTCGCCCATTTGAAATCTGTCCGTGTAAATCTGCTCAACCGGAACTAAAATTGCCTCAGTTTTGCCAATGTCGACAATCACGTTGCCATCTTCAATGCGCGTAACCGTGCCGGTAACAATGTCATTTTCGCTGTTTGTAAATTCGTCGTAAACAACGCCGCGCTCCGCCTCGCGAATTTTTTGCATAACAAATTGCTTAGCCGCCTGTGCCGCGATTCGCCCAAAATTATTCGGCGGCACTTCATTTCGTACGACGTCGCCAATTTCATATTTCGGGTCAATCGTCCGCGCTTCCTCAAGCGAAATTTCGCGATTCGGATTTGTAACTTCCTCAACCACATCGCGCAGTTCGTAAACGTGAAATGTACCGAGTTCACGGTTCAAATCCACAACAACTTTCTTATCGGCGTTGGCAGTCTTTTTGCACGCGAAAATCAGCGCAGATTCTATCGCGTCGAAAAGCGTATCTTGATTAATTTCCTTTTCAGCGCATAAATCTTTCAACGCATCGATTAGCAAAATTTCATTGCCAGCCTTTTTTTTCCTAAGAGCCAAGTTATCCATCCTCTCAAAAATTTTTTAAAAATCTATGTGCAGTCTGACCTGTGCAACTTTGTCGCGCGGTATCGGCTCAAAATTCGCCAGTTTCAACGAATCTCTATCGCGCCATTCCAAAATACCGCTGAAAAATTTCTTGCCATTAATCGGCGCGTACAGCGTCACGTCAACCGCTTTGCCCGCCTCACGAACGAAATCTTTATCTTTTTTAAGCACGCGGTCAATACCAGGCGAAGAAACTTCCAAAATATACGGACCGTTAATCAGCGGCTCTTTGTCAAGAATATCGCCGAGTTTTTCGCTCAAAATCTGGCAGTCGTCTAAATCAATCCCGCCCGCCTTGTCAACGAAAACGCGCAAGTACCAATCCTTTTCATTGACGTATTCGACATCAACAAGTTCAAATTCCGTGCCGCCGATAATTCCCTGCATCAACTCTTCGACGCGCGCCTCAATTTCCTTTACCATTAAAAACCTCCAATTTATCCCTACAAATTTAAAGAGTGGACAGAAGCCCACTCCTTAAAAGTTTTTTCTTATTAGCCATTGAATTATATCACGTAAAAAAAAATCTGTAAATAATTTTTCACGCCGCACGGAAATTTTGTGTATTAATTTCTAAGTTGTTATTTTCTTCGACTAATGCTATACTTGCCGCGTTTAAAAAATGTTTGGGGGTAAATTTATGCTCGATATGAAATTTGTGCGCGACAATCTCGACGCCGTCCGCACCATGTTAAAAAATCGCAATAATCCGCTGAATCTCGATAATTTTGTCGAATTGGAGAAAAAGCGCCGCGACCTGCTCAATGAATCTGAACAGCTTAAAAATCAGCGCAATGCCACTTCAAAAAAAATCGGCGCTATGAAAAAAGCCGGTGAAGATACCGCCGCAATTTCCGCCGAAGTCCGCGCGATTGGCGATAAAATTTCTGACATTGATAAAAATCTGCGCGAAGTTGAAGAAAATCTGCGCGATATACTTTTGCACATTCCGAATATCCCAAAGGCTGACGTTCCGATTGGCAAGGACGAAACTTTTAATCCGGAAATTCGCCGCGTAGGTGAGCCGCGTCAATTCGATTTTACGCCTAAGGCTCATTGGGAAATTGGCAACGATTTAAATATTTTGGACGCTGACAGAGCCGCTAAAGTTACCGGCGCGCGTTTTACATTTTATCGCGGCTTGGGCGCAAGGCTTGAGCGCGCTTGTATTAATTTTATGATGGATTTGCACGCGAATAAACACGGCTATACTGAAACATTGTCAACAAAGACAGTATGATTGGCACGGGGCAGCTGCCGAAATTCGCTGAAGATATGTTCAAGGTTGAAGGTCTTGATTTTTATCTTGTGCCGACGGCTGAAGTTCCGACGACGAATTATCATCGCGACGAAATTTTATCCGCTGAAAATCTGCCGGAATATTACAGCTGTTATACCGCGTGTTTTCGCGCAGAAGCAGGCTCGGCTGGCAGAGATACGCGCGGGCTCATTCGCCAACACCAATTTAACAAAGTCGAACTGATTAAATTCACCACGCCGGAAACTTCCTGGGACGAACTTGAAAGTATGGTTGACGCCGCCGAAGATGTTTTGCGGATTTTGGAAATTCCGTACCGCGTAGTTTTGCTTTGTACTGGCGATATGAGCTTCACTTCCGCGAAAACTTATGACATTGAAGTTTGGATGCCCGCGCAGAATAAGTACCGCGAAATTTCTTCCTGCTCGAATTGTACGGATTATCAAGCCCGCCGCGCCAATATTAAATTCCGCCGCGATAATAAATCTAAGCCGGAATTTGTTCACACGCTCAACGGCTCGGGAATTGCGGTCGGTCGCACTGTTGCCGCGATTTTGGAAAATTATCAGCAGGATGACGGCTCGGTCAAAGTTCCAAAGGCATTAGTGCCGTACATGGGCGTCGAAATAATCAAATGAAAATTGAACTTAACAAAAAAACTTTGATAATGGGGATACTCAATATCACGCCGGACTCTTTTTCAGACGGCGGTTTTTTTTATTCGGCAGACGCAGCACTCACTCACGCTAAAAAACTTATTGCTGACGGCGCAGATATTATTGACATTGGCGCAGAATCCACGCGCCCGAATTTTACTCCGATTGACGCAGAAACTGAAATTGCCCGCCTTGAAAAAATTATTCCCGCTGTGAAAAATCTCGGCGTTCCCATTTCCATTGACACATACAAGCCCGAAGTTGCCGAATTTGCTTTGAGCGTCGGCGCTGATATTATCAATGACATTCGCGGCGAAATGTTTGACGTGGCGAAAAAATTTGACGCGCCGATTATCGCTATGCACAATCGCAAATTTACTGGCGACGTCATCAGCGATATTAAAAATTTTATCAGCAGCACTGCGCGAAATGATTTGCAGATAATTTTTGACGTGGGTATTGGCTTTAACAAAACGCAGGAAGATAATTTGAAAATCTTAAAAAATCTGCGCGAATTTGAAAATGTGCCGATGCTGTTGGGCGTCAGCAGAAAAAGCGTCATTGGCTACGCAACCGGCTTTGACGTGAATAATCGTGACGAGGCAACCGGCGCAATTTGCGTTTTGGCTGTCGCGCAGGGCGT
>CAJOIB010000092.1 GCA_905234705.1 uncultured Selenomonadaceae bacterium
ATTTTGAATCGGGTTGGTTCGGACAGCCACGCGCAAATGATTATCGACGCGCTCAATAAAATTGGTATGAAATGTTTTGGCGTAGTCAAGCGCAATGCTGAAATTACTTTGCCGGAGCGTCATTTGGGGCTTGTACCGGCGGCTGAAAAAAATTTTGCTGAAGTCATTGAAAAAATCTGCGCGACTGTCAGCGAAAATATTGATATCGACGGGCTGATTGAAGTTGCTAAGACTGCGCCGCCGCTTGATTTTCAAAAAACACTAGCCACTAGCCCCTCTACACTAACCCCTAAAATCGCCGTTGCAAGGGACGCCGCTTTTAATTTTTACTATGAAGACAGCCTGCGCGAATTGGAAAATTGCGGCGCGGATATTGTTTATTTCAGTCCGATTGCCGATGAAACTTTGCCGGAGAATATTCAAGGGCTGATAATTGGCGGCGGTTTTCCGGAAATTTTTGCTGAGAAACTTCAAGCCAATAAAAAAATCCGCTCAAGCATTCGGGCGGCGGCTTTAAATGGTTTGCCGATTTTCGCCGAATGTGGCGGGTTTATGTATTTAATGCGCTCTATCACCGATTTTGACGGCAATATTTTTGAAATGTGCGGCGTCATAGATTCTCGCGCAGTTATGACGAACAAATTGCAAATGGTTGGTTATGTCGACGCTGAAATTTTGAGCGACTGCGTTATTGGCAAAGCGGGCGATAAACTCCACGCGCACGAATTTCATTTTTCGACGGCTGACGATTTATCGGAAAATATTTTTGAATGTAAGCGCCTTCGTACCGGAAAAATCTATCGCGCAGGATTCGCCAATAAAAATATCGTTGCGTCGTACCTGCACATTAACTTTGCGGGTTGTCCGAATGCCGCTAAAATTTTTGTCAACGCCTGCATTACTTATTCAGCAGAAAAACACTAACCACTTTTCACTTTCCACTGATCACTTTCAAAGCTTCGCCAGCGGCAACTTGCTCGGCGATTTTTTTTGTCTTGCCAACGCCCTTGCCGTAAACTTTGCCGTCAATTTTCACGCCGCACTCAAAAGTTTTCATATGATCCGGACCGCTCTCGCTAATCTCAAAATATTCAATGGTGTTACTGCCGGTTTGCTGAATGAGCTCCTGCAATTCGGATTTGTAATTCGGCAGCAAATTGCCAACCTTGACATTCTCAAATTCCGGCGCAAGTTGACGCCAAACATAATCTTTCGCAGTTTCCCAGCCGCTGTCAAGATAAATCGCGCCGATAACCGATTCAAAGGCGTCTTCCAAATTTGACGCGCGATGTCTGCCGCCGCCGGATTCTTCGCTGTAATTCAGCAACAGCATATCGCCAATACCCAATTTCGCCGCAAGCTTTGAAAGTGTCGTACCGCAAACAACACTCGCGCGCGTTACCGTCAATTCGCCCTCTGACAGATTCGGAAAATTATTGTAAAGATACGTACTGGACGCCAATTCCAAAACCGCGTCGCCGAGAAATTCAAGCCGCTCATAATTCTGCACGCCTTCAAATTCCTTTGTGTACGACGAATGCGTCAGCGCCGTGTTCAAAAGTTCCAAATCTTTGAATTGCACGCCCAATTTAACTTGAAATTTTTCCAATGCGCGGCGTCTCACTGAATCCATTATTCAACCCTCTTGAAGACGATACAAGCATTGTGTCCGCCAAATCCAAACGAATTTGAAATAGCTACATTAACAGCCTGCTCGCGCGATTTATTCGGGACATAATCCAAATCAAGCCCATCGTCCGGCGTCTCATAATTAATCGTCGGCGGAATAATTCCTTCGTCAATCGCCATAATTGTCGCTATAGCCTCCACACCGCCAGCCGCGCCGAGCATATGCCCAGTCATTGACTTTGTAGACGATACAGCGAGTTTGTACGCGTGTTCGCCGAAAACTTTTTTAATCGCCATAGTTTCGCCCATATCGTTATAATGCGTCGAAGTTCCATGCGCGTTGATATAATCGACAGCCGCAGGTTCGATACCGGCGTTGTCAAGAGCAAGCTGCATGCATTTCGCTTGATATTCGCCTTCGGGCGCGGGCGTTGTGATATGATACGCGTCATTGTTCCTGCCATAGCCGATAACTTCAGCGTAAATGTGAGCGCCGCGAGCCTTCGCGTGTTCGTACGTTTCAAGCATAACAATTCCCGAACCTTCGCCCATTACAAAGCCGCTGCGGTTTTTATCGAACGGTCTAGACGCTTTTTCGGGATTATCATTGTGATCTGTGCAAAGAGCCTTCATTGCGCTAAATCCAGCGACGCCAGCCTGTGAAATGCTCGCTTCAGTGCCGCCCGCGAACATTATATCAGCCTCGCCATTCGCCACAACTAAATAAGCGTCGCCAATACAATTTGAGCCGCTCGCGCAGGCGGTTACAACGCATTCGCTCGGACCGTGAATCTTCAATTCAATCGCAATTTGCCCCGATGCCATATTCGCTATCATCATTGGAATAAAAAACGGGCTGATTTTCGACGGACCTTTGGCAAAAAGTTTTTCGTACTGATTATGAAGAGTTTGCATACCGCCAATACCCGCGCCGACAAAAATTCCAACGCGGTCGCGATTAACATTGTCAAGATTTAGTTTAGAATCAGCCAGCGCCAATTTCGCCGCAGCAACCGCAAATTGAGTATACCTGTCCATGCGCTTTGATTCTTTTTTATCAATAAAATCATCGGGATTAAAATCGAGAACTTCACCGGCGATTTGGCAAACGTATTCCGCCGGATCAAATTGCGTAATCCTGCCGATACCGTTTTTGCCGGACTTCAAACCTTCAAAAAATTTTTCCTTACCAATACCAATCGGCGTCACCGCTCCCAAGCCAGTAATGACAACACGATTTTTCAATGAAACCGCCTCCTTCAATTAATCGTAACTCTTAACATTTTCGACCAACTGCTTATAATCTGTTTCACAATAACCGATTCGCCGAAAAACCTTTTAATCGAAAAAAACTATTTTCCAAAAAACTCTTGTCAATCGCAACTTTCAGCCTCTTCAACCAGCTGCTTAATGATTTGTTTCACGGGAAGAATCTCTTTAATCCGCGGCATATATTCACCAGTAAAAACCAATCCTGTCTCCAAATCGCCCTGCTGAGCGCGTATAAGCGCCCGCACAATGCAGAAATTATGTTTGCACGCCTTAAGACACGAATCACAAACTTTCGGCGGCACTGGACCAGCTATAACGCGTTTGGAAAATGGAGTTCGCACTGCGCGACCTGGTAATCCAACCGGACTGTGAATCACAACAACATCTTCCGGTTGCGATTTCAAATAATATTCCTTCAAACTAGGCGCGGCGTTCGATTCAACGCTTGCCGCAAATCTTGAGCCCATTTGTACGCCATTTGCGCCCATTTTAAACATTTGAACAATATCTTTGCCATTCAAGACACCGCCCGCCGCTATCACCGGAATTTTCACTGCCGCGCGTATCGGTTCAATCAATTCACGCACTGATATATCCGTGCCCAAATGTCCGCCGGCTTCTTTGCCCTCAACGACTATTGCTGACGCGCCGAGTTTCTCTGAGATTTTTGCCAATTTCACTGAAGAAACTATTGGGACAATCGGCGTGCCGGATTCTTTGCCCCACGCGAATATATCACGCGAAAAGCCCGCGCCCGCCACAACTAAATCTATTCCCGCGTCAATCGCCGTATGAACTACGCCCGCAAAATCTGACGCCGCTACCATTATGTTTATTCCGATTATGCCTTTGGTCAAGGAGCGCGCCAATTTTATTTCATAGCGCAGTTCGGGGTGCGACATTCCCGACGCCGCGATTAATCCTATGCCGCCTTCTTCAGCGACCGCCGCCGCTAATCTTGCCGTTGAAAGTCTAATCGCCATCCCGCCCTGCACTATCGGCACTCGCGCAGTCTTACTTCCAATTTTGAGCTCCGGTAGTTTCATCCCCAATCACCTCTGCCTTTAAAAAAGCCCGCGAAGTGTTTAGGCTTCACGGGACTTGCTTATTCCATTTTAGTTTTAGCTAATTTTTACTGCTTGGATTCTTCTATGTAGTTTACAACATCTTCAACGGTTTTAATTTTTTCCGCTTTTTCGTCCGGAATTTCAATGTCGAATGCCTCTTCAAACGCCATAATCAACTCGACAATATCAAGTGAATCTGCGCCGAGGTCGTCTACGAAAGTCGAACTCATCTGAACTTCGTCAGCCTCAACTCCAAGCTGTTCAACGACGATTTTTTTAACTTGCTCAAACGTTGACAAATTGCTACCCCCTTCCAAATTTACATTGCCATACCGCCATCTACGTTTATGACTTGTCCCGTTATGTAAGCCGCATTTTCCGATACAAGGAACTCTACCAAATTTGCAATTTCCTCCGGTTTGCCCATTCGCCCCATCGGTATTCCTTGAAGTAAGTCCGCCTTGATTTTTTCGGTTAATGCCGCCGTCATATCGGTTTCTATAAAACCAGGTGCTATCGCGTTTACCGTGACGCCGCGCGTTGCTAATTCTCTTGCCGCCGATTTTGTAAAGCCGATTATTCCCGCCTTCGCCGCCGCATAATTCGCTTGACTTACATTGCCTTTCAGCCCGACTACCGACGCCATATTTACAATCCTGCCGCTACGCTGTTTCATCATAATTTTCGTTACAGCCTTTGTGCAGTTGAAAACGCCCTTCAGATTCGTGCTGATAACTTCGTCAAAGTCAGATTCGCTCATTTTCAATAGCAGATTATCGCGGGTAATTCCGGCGTTGTTTATCAAAATATCGACAGTTCCCCAAGCGTCCACGATTTTTTTGACAATACCGCTAACTGTTTCAAAATCAGCCACGTTACCCTGAACCAACATTGCCTCGCCGCCGCCGGATTCGATTTCAGCCTTGACTTCCTCAGCCTTAGCCAAATTTCCGGCAAAATTCAATGCAACTTTCGCTCCGTCCGCCGCCAATTTCAAAGCAACTGCGCGACCTATTCCGCGCGACGCTCCGGTTACAAGAGCCGTCTTTCCAGTCAATATAGCATATGATTCTTGCATTGTCTACACCGATTTATACAAGCTCCATTAAAACCATCGGAGCGGCATCGCCACGACGCGGACCAAGTTTCAGAATGCGGGTATAGCCGCCGTTACGATCTGCATATTTTTCGGGAACTTCCTCAAAAATTTTGTGAACCACGGTTGCGTCATCCATATCTTGAATAGCCAAACGGCGTGCGCTAAGATCGCCGCGCTTTGCAAGAGTTATGACTTTTTCGGCAAATTTGCGAAGTTCCTTAGCCTTAGCTTCGGTCGTTTCAATTCGCCCGTGAGTGAAAAATGCGTCAGCGCTTTTCTTGCGCCGGTGTTCCTGCCGAGCCTTCTATAACTCATGTTAGTATCCTCTCTTCAAAATTATTCTTCCGGAACAATAGCGGGCTGTTTGAGCGTTAAGCCCAATTCTTCCAATTTCTTCTTGACTTCCTCAAGCGATTTGCGACCAAGATTCCGAACCTTCATCATATCTTCTTCCGTCCGAGAAACCAAATCGCCTACCGTGCCAATTCCCGCGCGTTTCAAACAGTTAAACGAACGCACTGACAAATCAAGATCTTCTATCGTCATTTCAAATATACGTTTCGATTCGTCAACTTCCGGCGCGGGCGGCGTTGCAACTGCCGTATCGGTGACTTCAATATCAGTTTCAACGTCAGTCTTAGGTTGAACCGTCGGCGCTGTGACTTTGATTTTCTCAAAAAGTTCAAGATTCGTATTCAGCAAACTGGCCGCCTTAGAAACCGCCTCGTCCGGACTGATTGCGCCGTTCGTCCAAACTTCCAGCACAAGTTTATCATAGTCCATCACGTTGCCAACGCGCGTATCCTGCACTTCATATTTGACGCGTTGAACCGGCGAAAAAATCGAATCAACCGGAATTGTACCAATAACGTCGTCGGGGCGTTTATTTTTTTCAGATAAAACGTAGCCGTAGCCGCGCTCAACCCGCATTTCGATTTGCAAGTGCCCCGATTCATTCAACGTCGCTATGTGAAGTTCCGGATTCATTACCTCAACTTCAGCGTCGCAAATAATATCCGCGCCCTTAACTTCCTTGATAACGCCTTTTTCGCCTTCCACGTCAATTTTAATCGTGTGCGGCTCTTCGTCAGTCATTTTCAAACAAAGTTGCTTGATATTCAGCACAATATTTGTAACGTCCTCGCGAACGCCTTTAATCATGGAAAATTCGTGCAAAACGCCGTCAACTTTTATGGAAGTAACCGCCGCGCCTTCCAACGAAGATAAAAGCATACGCCGCAAAGCATTTCCAATCGTATGACCGAATCCAGGGTGCAACGGCTCACAAATAAATTTGCCGTAACTTTTATCGTCGCTTATACTTTCAATTTCAATTTTAGTTTCGATGTCTATCATCTAATCATAAACCTCCTGCCGGCTTGATATTAACAATCACGACGGGCAGTTTTTAATTATCTGGAATACAATTCGATGATTGCCTGTTCGTTTACTGGAATGTCAATTTCGGTGCGTTCGGGGAATCTTACAACGTTGCCCTTGAGAGTAGCTTGATCTGATTCGAGCCACGGCGGAGCGCTGAGAGCGTTGTTAGTTTCCTTCATAGCCTTGAAAAATTCGTTGCTCTGGCTTTTTTCGCAAACTTCAACGACATCGCCAGCTTTAACCAACGCTGAAGGAATATCAACGCGTTTGCCGTTAACCGAAATATGCCCGTGGGTAACAATTTGCCGCGCTTGACGACGGGTATTTGCAAAACCAAGGCGGAAAACAACATTATCAAGGCGGCGTTCGAGCAGTATCAAAAGATTTTCGCCGGTGACGCCGGACATTGTCTTAGCCTTTTCGTAGTAATTGCGGAATTGACGTTCAAGCACGCCGTAAATAAATTTAGCCTTCTGCTTTTCCTTGAGCTGCATTCCGTATTCGCTGACTTTACGAACTACGCGCTGTGCTTTGCGTTTAGACTGACGCGCGCGACCGATAACTGCGGGCTCAATTCCGAGAGAGCGGCAACGTTTTAAATCCGGTACTCTATCTATTGCCATAAAAAAATACCTCCAAATTAAACTCTTCTGCGCTTAGGCGGACGGCATCCATTGTGCGGAATCGGCGTAACATCTTTAATCATATTGACTTCAAGACCTGTCGCCTGCAACGAACGAATTGCCGCTTCACGACCTGCGCCAGGACCTTTGACGTAAACCTCGACCTGTTTCAAGCCGTGTTCCATAGCCGCCTTAGCCGCAGTTTCAGCCGCCTGTTGAGCCGCAAACGGGGTACTTTTACGCGAACCGCGAAAACCTAAACCGCCTGCGCTAGCCCACGAAAGTGCATTGCCGCTTTTATCGGTGATTGTTACGATTGTATTATTAAACGTGGAACTGATATGCGCCACGCCGTATTCTATATTCTTGCGAACTTTTTTCTTGGTACGCACTGTTTTTTTAGTTGCCACCTAAATAGCCTCCTTGTTTTTTTAGGGGGTAGGAGATAGTGGAAAGGGACTAGTGATTTTCTAATCCCTAAACCCTATGCCCTAGACCCTATTCTTTCTTCTTGCCTTGGACGAGTTTCTTCGGACCTTTACGGGTACGAGCATTATTTTTAGTGTTTTGTCCACGAACAGGAAGACCGAGACGATGGCGGCGTCCACGATAGCAGCCAATATCAATGAGTCGCTTAATGTCCATTTGAATATCGCGGCGAAGGTCACCTTCAACTACGAAATTATGATCAATGGCATCACGAAGTTTTACAACATCGTCATCCGTGAGATCTTTCGTTCTGGTATCGGGATTAACTCCGGTCATCGCCAAAATCTTTTGCGAAGTCGGCAAGCCAATACCAAAAATGTACGTCAATGCGTATTCGATTCTCTTATCACGTGGCAAATCTACACCGGCTATACGAGCCATACAATTTTCACCTCCTCAAAAAAATTTATCCCTGACGCTGTTTGTGCTTGGGATTCTCACAAATTACCATAACGCGACCTTTGCGCTTAATGATTTTGCACTTATCGCAAAGACGCTTTACCGACGGTTTTACTTTCACTAGTGCCGCCTCCTTAACAAAACCATAATTTAACACATTTTTTATAAACTGTCTACAAAAATTTTTTTACTTGAAACGGTAAGTAATTCTGCCGCGCGTCAAATCGTACGGCGTGAGTTCAATCGTCACCTTATCGCCTGGCAAAATTCTGATAAAGTTCATCCGGATTTTTCCGGAGACGTGCGCTAATACCGTGTGTCCGTTTTCCAACTGAACTTGAAACATTGCGTTCGGCAGAGCTTCCAAAACTTTGCCTTCAACTTCGATTACATCTTGCTTTGACATACCCGCAACCTCAATCTTTCACCGAAGACAAAACTTGAATCAGATCTTCAGTAACTTTGCTGATTGGCTGTCTGCCGTCAATCTCGGTGTAAATTCCAACTTTTTTGTAGTATTCAATGAGCGGGCGCGTCGAATCTTCATAAACGCTGAGGCGCTTTTTCATAGTTTCTTCGTTGTCGTCCGCGCGCTGGAAAAGTTCACCGCCGCAATTATCGCAAGTTTCACCTTTCGGCGGATTAAATTTCACGTGGTAAGTTGCGCCGCAATTTTTACAAATCCTGCGACCAACCGCGCGCTCAATCAAATCTTCTGCCGGTACGTGGATATTCAAAACGCGTGTAAGTTTCATTCCCAAATCGGCGAGAATTTTTGTCAAAGCGTCAGCCTGTTCGACCGTGCGCGGAAATCCGTCGAGAATAAAACCTTTCGCGCAGTCGTCTTTACTTAAACGCTCACGGACAATACCGATTGTAACTTCGTCCGGAACGAGCGCGCCGGTTTCCATACAAGCCTTAGCTTTTTTGCCGAGTTCCGTACCTTCTTTGACTGCCGCGCGAAACATATCGCCGGTTGAGATTTGCGGTATCGAAAATTTTTTTACGAGTTCTGCCGCCTGCGTACCTTTTCCGGCACCAGGAGGTCCCATTAGTAAAAGTTGCATTTTAGTTCCTCCGTTTTTTAGTTATCAGTTATCAGTGAAAAGGTGTCATAGGAAAACAGCTGACCACTCTCCACTGACCACTGACCACTTATTTCATGAAGCCTTCGTAGTGCCGCATAACGACCATCGCTTCTATTTGTTTCATTGTGTGAAGTGCGACGCTGACGACAATTAATAACGCTGTTCCGTTGCACCCGCTATCAAATTCGGCAACACTGCGATAAACGATAAGAATATCGAACCAGCCAATGTCAGTCTTGTTAAAACGTGATCTATATAATCTGCCGTTGGTTGCCCTGGTCTTATTCCTGGAACGAAGCCGCCGTATTTTTTCAAATTATCCGCCATGTCCGGAATTTTCACCGTTACCGCCGTGTAAAAATATGTGAAGAAAATTATCAGCACGACGTAAATTGTAGTTTGTAGCGGAGTTCCCCATTGCAGATAAGCCGCGATTTGTTTTACCCAGGGCACGTCCACGAATTGAACGACCGTTAACGGGAACATCAGCACGCTTGACGCGAAAATTATTGGAATGACGCCCGCTTGATTTACTTTCAGCGGAATGTGGCTTGTATGCCCGCCGACCGCTCTTGCCCCGACTACGCGCTTTGCATAAGTTATCGGAACTCTGCGATAGCCCGCTTCAACAAAAATTACGAATACGATCATTCCGACGGCGATTATTGCGAAAAGCAGGACGCTGAAATAATTTATCGTCCCCGCCTGCAAGTATTGATAGATTATCCCGATATTTTTTGGTAGAGCCGCGACAATTCCGGCGAAAATTATTAGCGATATTCCATTTCCCACGCCCTGAGCCGTGATTTGTTCGCCTATCCACATTAATAAAGTTGTTCCAGCCGTTAAAGTTATTGCGATTATTAAGATATTCACTGGGCTTGGATTTAAAATCGCCGCTTTCAGACCAATGGACATTCCGATGGCTTGGAAGAACGCAAGCACTACGGTTAGCTGTCTTGTGACTTTCGTAGTTTTCTTGTGTCCCTCCGCGCCTTCCTTCGACCACTGCTCCAGCGTTGGTATGACAACCGTTAGCAACTGCATGATAATCGCCGCGTTGATGTACGGCGTTATGCTCATTGCGAAGATAGAAAATTTACTGAATGCGCCGCCGGAAAATAAATCCAGCAGTCCGAATAAACTTCCATTGTTGAAGAGTTGCTCAATCGCTGTCGGGTCGACT
>CAJOIB010000093.1 GCA_905234705.1 uncultured Selenomonadaceae bacterium
TATGTCCTACGCGCCTATTTCCGGTCGCGCAGATTTTATTGATTTGGTTAAGCAGAAAATTAATTGTGGCGGAAATATCAGCGCTATTGCAACGGCGGGCGGTACGGGCGCGATTCACCACGCCATTGCCAATTACGCGGAGCGCGGCGATAAAGTTTTGACTTCAGATTGGCGCTGGGGTACTTACGATATTATTTGCAATGAAACTGGCAAAAAGCTTGAGACGTTTCAGCTTTTCGACAATGATTATACGCATTTTAACATTGATGCATTTTCGGCTAAGGTTGAAGAAATTTTGAGCGCACAAAATTCGCTGCTGATTATTTTGAATACGCCTGCGCACAATCCGACGGGTTACGCGCTGAGCGATGGCGAATGGGACAAAGTGTTGGACGTGATTAAAACCTGCGCGAGCGGCGGCAAGAAAATTACATTGCTGGTCGATATTGCGTACATAGATTTTGCGGGCGCGGGCGCGTGGAATTTTCTCAGCAAATTTGAAAACCTGCCGGAAAATATTTTGATTCTGGTTGCTATGAGTATGTCGAAAAGTTTCACGCTGTACGGGCAACGTACCGGCGCACTTATCGCCATTTCCGCCAGCAACGAAATTATCAGCGAATTTAACGACACGAATAAATATTCCAGCCGCGCGACCTGGTCGAATATCAATCACGGCGCGCAAGTTCTTTTCACCAAAATTAACAGCGATGAAAATCTTCGCGCAGATTTGGCGGGTGACCAAAAAATTCTCCGTGAAATGGTTAATAGTCGCGCAGAAGTTTTTGTTAATGAGGCGGCGAGCTGTGGTTTAAAGATTGTTCCTTACAAGGGCGGATTTTTTATCGCAGTTCCGGCTGAAAATCCCAAGGCGGTTTGTCAAGCGCTTCAGAAAGATTTGATTTTTGCTGTGCCGCTGAAATTGGGTATTCGCGTGGCGGCTTGTTCGACGCCTTTTGAAAAAATTTCCGGCGTTGCGACTAAGATTAAATCTGCTATCGACGCGGTCAAATGAATTTCAATTTACCAACTAAAAAACGGCAAGCCCTCAAAGCCTGCCGCTATTTTTTTGCCGCGGATAAAATATTATTCGTAGAGCGGATATTTCTTGCAAAGTTTAGCTACACGGTCGCGTGCCTCAACTTTTTTAGCGTCGTCGCTCGGATTATTGAGAACCAGGGCGATAATGTCAGCAACTTCAAGCATATCGTCTTCTTTGAAGCCGCGCGTAGTCAAAGCGGGCGTGCCAATTCTGATGCCGCTGGTGACGAACGGGCTCAATGTCTCAAACGGAATTGTATTTTTATTCACGGTAATATTAACATCTTCCAAAAGTGCCTGCGCTTCTTTGCCGGTGATATGTTTGCTCGTCAAATCCACCAGCATTAAATGATTATCCGTACCGCCGGAAACAATTCTGAAACCGTCAGCGGCTAATTTATTCGCGAGAGTCTTAGCATTTTTAACAATCTGCGCGGCGTAGTCTTTAAATTCGGGCTGAAGCGCTTCACCAAGTGCAACAGCCTTAGCCGCTATAACGTGCTCCAAACTTCCCCCTTGAGTTAAAGGGAAAACCGCGCTGTTCATTTTCTTAGTAAATTCTTCGTTATTCCAAAGAATAAGTCCACCGCGAGGTCCGCGCAAAGTTTTATGCGAAGTGGTTGTTACAACGTCCGCATATGGAATAGGCGAAGGATGCGCGCCGCCTGCCACAAGCCCCGCAATATGAGCCATATCAACTAAAAGATACGCGCCAACTTTTTTAGCAATGGCAGAAAAACGCTCAAAATCTAAAATGCGGCTATAAGCAGACGCACCAGCTATAATCAATTTCGGTTGACATTCTACAGCAAGTTTTTCAAGCGCGTCATAATCAATCATTTCAGTTTCTTTGCTGACACCATACGGAACAATTTTATAATATTTGCCGCTGAAATTTACAGGCGACCCGTGACTAAGATGACCGCCGTCCGAAAGATTCATACTTAAAACGGTATCGCCAATATTCAACAGTGCCAAGAAGACCGCCATATTAGATTGAGCGCCAGAATGCGGCTGAACATTTGCAAAACCCGCACCAAAAAGTTCCTTTGCTCTGTCAATCGCCAGTTGCTCTGTAACGTCAACATATTGGCATCCACCATAATATCTGCGTCCAGGAAGCCCCTCAGCATACTTCAAAGTCAAAACTGAGCCTTGAGCCTCCATTACTGCCTTCGAGACTATATTTTCAGAAGCAATCATTTCAAGACCATTGCGTTGTCGGTTAAGTTCGTTTTCAATCGCCTCAAAAACCGGCTTGTCCTTTGCAAGACCTTCCATTAAATTCATATTTACACCTCCGCCGTTAATTTACGATTTTTCGCCGGAATTGTCAACGTCTTGCTCAACATTTTTATAAGTTTTACCTTGAAGTATACGTTTAATAGTAGACCTGCCAACGCCATATTTTTTAGCTAGTGGACGAATACCATATTCTTTATCGCCTAAAATACAAGTGTCGCGAATTTCAAGAATTTGTTCAGCTGTAAATTTGGCGCGTGAACTATCTGCGCCGGTTTTTATCAATCCGTTTTTTCTGGCATGTTGATGATTAGCGGCGGTAGTTACCCATTCCAGATTTGAAACACTGCAATCAAATTTAATTCCGGAAATGTGATTGACTTCAGGTAAGCTATCCGGATTCGGTATAAACGTTTCGGCAACCAAACTGTGAACTATGCGACGCTTACATTTGAACCACCAAATAACCGTGCATATTAAGGTTGGGTTTAAGAATTTTGACTTTACCGCCATAAAAACTTTTTGTACGACCGAAATTACTTTCCATATAGAGACCTTCATAATCTTTAATCCATGCCCAAATTTCGCCAGCAAGATTTTTTAAATCCAAAGGATAGACGTTCATCATTTCTTTGTAAGCCAATTTAGCTTTTTCATAGGTAACTTGTCGACGAATACGTTCTTCCGTCATGTAAAGCGTATCGGCGTTGCTGCCGACTATCATTAAAAGCGGCTGGTCAATCAATATTGTAGCGTTTACCGTGAATTATCCCAGAGACAGTTTTATGATTCACGCCAAATTGACGCGCTAATGCTCGAACTCCAAATTTACTATCGTGCGGAATATAAACTTCACGAATGTAACGAACCTGTTCATTGGTAAGTTTGGCTAATACAGCATCTTCATCAGATTTTTTTAAACCAAATTCAACTGTATGCTGATGATTTTCTGCGGATGTAACCCATTCGAGTCCGGCGACTGAACAGTCAAGTTTATTCCCAAAACGGTGATTAACCTCTGGCTTATTGCTTGGATTTTGAATAAAAATTTTGGCTACCAAAACGTGTACGCGATGCGACCGGTGAGTGCCGTTTTTATGTAAATCTACCACAAGATAACCATATCGAGTAAGTGTAGGTTTAAGAATTTTATTATTGCGCAGACTTTTAGTACGACCAAATGTACTCTCTTGATAGAACCCTTCATAATTTGGAATGTCCGCCCAGATTTCGCCTTCCAAATTTTCCAGCGTAAACGGATAGCAAAGCATTAACGCCGCATACGCCAATTTGTACCTCTCATAACGAATTTTTTCAGCCTCCGTCATAAATAAACCACTCCTTGACATTAATTGCCGAATGGTCTATCATAAAATTAACCTGCCACTCGACATTGATAGAACAATTACTCAAAAAAATTCTATCATAACCAAGTGTGCAGGTCAAATTTTTTTATTATTTGGGCGCGTTCTAAAAATTGATTTATTGCGCTGAAATTTTCGCCGCCTCAACATTTGCGCCCGTCATTGTCATTGTTAAAAAAACCCCCGCCAATTCGCACTCCATAACAACCGGAAATTCTTCAATAATCGGCGCGTTAACGTGCGCGCTTTTTACCGCGTGTAAACCGCTGCGCTCAAATTTATCGGGCATCTTATTTCCCGTCGCAATTCCAAAAAAATCCGCTACTGCAATATTTTTCGCGTCGGCAAGGCTCACTGTAAAAGCTTTGACTGCGCGAATATTTTTCGTCGTCTTATGGTCTTCGTCAATGAAAAGCGCAATTTTATCTTCCGCGCTAATCATCCCCCAAGCCGCATTCATTACATTAACTTTGCCGCTCTCGTCGTACGCCGCAATCATCAATACCGGCATAGGAAATACCGCAATTTTCGTCTCAATGTCCTTTTTCATAAAATCGCCCCCAATAAATTAATCGTGAATTTTCCAGCCAAGCAACATTTTCACAAATGCTGGACTGCTGTGGTCAACAATTTCACTGTGCCCCAAATCTTTCGCCGCAACAATTTTCATTTCGTCATCAGTCAGCGAAAAATCCCAAATGTCAAGATTCTGTTGCATACGCTCAACGTGGACGGATTTTGGAATAATCGAAACGCCGCGCTGCGCATTCCAACGAAGGGCAACTTGCGCCGCAGTTTTATTATATTTTTTGCCGATTGAAACAAGTTCGGCGTCGGTAAAAATCCCGTGCTTGCCTTCAGCCAATGGTCCCCAGGCTTGCGGCACAACTCCATAATCCTGCATATTTTTCAAAGCGTCAGCCTGCGCGAAAAACGGATGCAATTCAATCTGATTAACCGCAGGAATTTTATCAACAGTCTCACACAAATTCGCCAAAATCGCCGGATAAAAATTCGCAACGCCAATCGAACGAGTGAAACCGTCCGCACAAGCTTTTTCAATTCCGCGATACGCGGCAAAATAATCGCCCATCGGTTGATGCAACAAAATTAAATCGACATAATCAAGGTTGAGTTTTTTCAGCGAAGTTTTAACCGCGTTGTACGCCGTCGCTTCAGTTTTAATATCTTGAACCCAAACTTTAGTCGTGATAAAAAGTTCTGCGCGAGTAGTCAAGCCGTCCGAAATGGCGCGCGCCACAGCTTTACCAACAGCCTCTTCATTCATGTAAGCCGCCGCCGTGTCAATCAGCCTGTAACCGGTTTTAATCGCGTTGTAAGTAACTTCCTCGCACTGCTCCGCGTCCGGTATCTGAAAAACTCCAAAACCTTCAAGCGGCATTTTGTAACCGCTGTTCAAATTTACAAATTCCATTTAAACGCCTCCAAAAATTAATTGAGCCCTTTGCTTTTCAGCCAGCGCTCCATAACATTAGCAACTTCTTGATTGTTCAAATCCGCCATCAAAAAATGCGTGTTGCCCGTGACGCCAATATCCGGCAAATAAACAATTTCACAATCGCCGCAGCATTATTTTACATTCTTATAAGTCTTACCGCGAATCATTGCAGACATATTTGAACTACTCATTTTAAATTTT
>CAJOIB010000094.1 GCA_905234705.1 uncultured Selenomonadaceae bacterium
CAAGATACTTTTCCCAACGTGGGAAGCCGTACCCATTACCATTAAATTATTCATAAAATCGCCTCAATTATTTTTCATAAACAAATCGAGGAAAGTATACCTTGAAGTTTCAACTGGGTCAAGATTTATATCACAATCCGCCGCAGTCACGCCCGCCAAAATCGCACCGGCACGCGTCAAAATTTCATTCAAGCTCAAGCCAGATTTAATCAAATTCGTACCGAAATAAATTTTACTCTTGCCCTCCGTGGTGGAAACGTAACCAAGCATTTTTTTATTTTTGAGCCCGCGAATCAGCAGGTAAAGAGTTTCGTTAGTTTCCTCGTCACTAATAAACAGCTTGAATGTAGAATTTTCCACTGTGGAATAATTTTGTGAACTGAGCCAGATAGCAGCCTCCGCTCCGGCGTCGATAGTCAATGTCTTTTCCCCAAAATCAGGTATAATTCCACTATTGAACTGGCTCGAAGTGTAGTCCAATGAGAAGTTTATATAACGCAAGTATTCCACAAAAGGATCGTATATCCGCTCGACGCCGACAACGCAGGATTCGCCCATTGTATACGAAGAGCCTTCCGGAACGCCGCAAATAAAATTTTTATCGCTGTCGGGCGCAGCGTAATTAAAATTCGCGGGAATGTAAATTTTTTTGCCCTGTACCTTCGGCTGAATATCCGCGGCAATCGAATTGATAATCACATCGATAATTTCGAGCGCGGCGTTGCGACAAATTAAATCGTTTACAAGTGAAATTTTTTTGAAGGTGGTAATTTTCGCAAGTTCGGCTTTGAGTTCGCCGAGGTTAATATTTTCAGCGGGAGTCAAGCGCTCCAAAAGTTGCGGCGTAAATGTTTTGTAATATTGACTGGACAATTTGCGTATTTTTTTAATCGCGGATTTAAAAGGCTCTGAATAAGACGCCAACGCCAGCCAGAGCGGCTTAAATCTGCGAAAAATGTTCACAAGCTTATCGAGCCCGTTTTTTTCAATGTACTGTGAAAAATAATATTCTGCCACTGTACGAATAAATTTGCCGTGCGGGCGTCTAATGTTCTCAATTTCGGATTCGTCCTTGGGGAACTCCGTCGCACCGCTTGTAATGAAAATCATGTAGCGCAAAAATTCTACTGGATCGTCCGGAAGGATATCATACCTTTGGAAAAGTTTCACCTCAAGCGATTTACTCAATACTTCGTCAAGATTCAGCTTAATGTTCAAAAAATCTATTATCGTCAAAATGTCCTCGGCGGTTTCTTCTGAAAACTCCGGAAAAGTTTTAAGCATTTTCCGGACGCGCGCCTCAACTTCCGCTCTGTCGATTGCGTCAATTATGGTGATTTTTACCGGCTTAGCTTCCGCTGACAAACCAAGCGCCTCATTTGGAATGTACAGGGGACTTTTGTAGGCGGTATCGCGATTTTTCCGCACATAATCTTCCATGTAGGATTGAATTTTATCTAAGAAAATACGACCGTCGTCCGATTTAAAAAATTTTTTCCGCGCCTCCCAAACATCTTCCCCGAACGTGGATTCAAAAAACCGCGTCAATGTTTCACCGGCAACGCAAGGGCAAGCTTGAAAGGCTTTTTCCGTGATAAAAAATCCGCTCGCGACATTGTATATACGATGTAAATTATATCTGCCAATATATACCAACTTAGATTTATTCAGGGTGTATTTTTTTTCCAAAGATTTTTTAATTTTGTTGCGCTCTTCGCTGTCGATAAGAGAGGCTTTGATAAACATTGGCAAAGGATCGTCAATTTTAAAATTCGGCACAGCTTTGAACAAATTCAGGCAAGCTTCAACAAAACTGAAGGCTGTGGTTTTATACTCG
Source organism: uncultured Selenomonadaceae bacterium (assembly GCA_905234705.1). Classification (GTDB taxonomy): domain Bacteria; phylum Bacillota; class Negativicutes; order Selenomonadales; family Selenomonadaceae; genus Quinella. The sequence goes on from CAJOIB010000094.1 coordinate 1,838, forward strand.
TGGCGACCATTTATCATATAGCGACCTCCGTTCTATTTTTCAGCGCGAAACCATCAAGCCAATCAAGGTATCCTTCGTGGCTTTGAGCGGGTCAAGGTTAATGTCGCAGTTTTCCGCCGTCACGCCTTCAAAAATTGCTCCGGCTTTTAACAAAACTTCATTCAAACTAAGAAACGAACTGAAAGTTGTAATCATTGCCGAAAGGGTGTGCGCCGCTGCGTTATCGTATCGAGAAACGCGGCGATTGCCTGTATCTGCCGGATAGAAATAAAATTTTTTGTCGCCGGTTTCATTTGCAAACAAAAAGCCCAAAAACATTTCCCCCGATTTAATTTCATTCGGCACGCAAAACGCCAATTCGTGAGCGCCAACTAAATATTTCCTGTCAAGATTCACCTGCTCAACATCGGCAAGGAACAACTTGAACGGCACAGACGCGGTATCACCATAATTGTAATAATTGAGATTAGTGATAATCATCACGTTGGTGAGCTTTTCGCCAACAAAAAAAGCTTCAGCCGCCCCGCCGCGGGAAATTGGCGCGTCTGTCATATCGCCCGAAAAAATTATTTCGAGTTCTTTGCTACGTTTATAATAACTGTTCCAACCGACATTGATATCCCGCGAATTAAAATGCAAATCTAAATCTATGCGAACTTCATGAACTTCATCATCGTACTTATCAAGCAGATTGAACCAGTGAACGCCAACCACGCAAGATTTACCCGTGAAATTATACGACGAGCCGTAAGGGATATTGCCAAGGAATTTTTTTTCGCTGACCGGCACGGCGTAATTGAAATTTGCGGGAATGTAAATTTTCTTACCCTGGACGTTCGGGCGAATATCCGCGGCAATAGAATCGATAACGACTTCGAGAATTTCTTGGGATTTGAATTTTAAATTGCCGTGAAATTCTTCCGCGAAAGCTTTGCCGTTGCGAATATAATAGACGATACTTTTTGGCGCGGCGTTGCGATAGAGCAAGGCGTTTGCAATCGAAATTTTTTTGAAAGTGGTAACTTTCGCAAGCTCAGCCTTGAGTTCGTCGAGGTTGACATTTTCGGCGGAAGTCAAATGCTCTAAAAGTTGCGGCTTGACGGGTTTATGGTAACGATCAGCCAATTTGCGCATTTTGTTTATCGTAGACTTCATATAATTTGAATGACGCTTAAACGCCAACCAGAGCGGCTTAAATCTATGGAAAATACTTGCGAGTTTATCAATCCCATTTTTAGCAATGTACATCGCAAAATGGCTGTGGAGTAGCAACGGAAGATTTGGAATTTGGGAATTTTTTATTTTGTGAATGGTAAGCCCGTTTTTAATCAGCAAAGTTGAATCGGTCGCAATGTAAATCATATAGCGCAGAAATTGCGTAGGATTATCGGGAAAAGAGCCGGTTTGTTCGTAATATTTCATCGCGAATTCTTTGTTTTTAATTTCTGCAACATTCAATTTGACGTTGAGAAAATTTATTATCGTGAATAAATCATTGATAGTTTCTTCAGACAAAGCGACACCTGCGCGAATCATTTTCAGAGTCCGAGCCTTAATTTCCGCGTTATCAATCAAATCAATCACGGTGATTTTTACCGGCTTAGAATTTTCGGGCAAATTCAAAACGTCATTCGGAATATAAACGCTGTTTCTGTCGAAAATACCGAGCCGTTCAGCGCCGTAAGTCGTCAAGTAATGTAGAATTTGATTTATAAAAAGTTGTAACGGCGTGCTATTGGCGACCGTCGCGAAAGATTTATAAAAGCTTTGATTCAGTTCAAAAATATCGTAGCCGAATTTATTTTTCAAAAACGAATGAATTTCTCTGTCGGCAACGTACGGGCAAGCTTGAAAGGCTCTTTCGGTAATAAAAAATCCGTGCGCAACATTCGACTCGTTGTCCAATTCGCAAGTAGAATTTTGGGCGTACTTTTTGGACTTAAGATTTGGCACGGCTTTAAATAAACTCAGAGAGGCTTTGATAAAATCAAAAATTTCGCCGGTAGACTTCATATGGCAACCTCCTATTGAAAAGAACAAGGGGCAGTTAGAAACCGCCCCCGCTCCCTCGGCGGGAAGTAAAAAACCAAGGAAAATACAGGAACTTCCTTTGCCGAGAAACTTTATTTTAAAAATTAAATCTTCAACTCATCAACTACGCGAAGTCTACCATAACAAAATTGATTTGTCAATGCGCCAGTTTGTTTCATTTAGGATTATCTGACTAACTTACTCCTTGATATTTCTTCGCGTGGTCGCCGCAATTTTTGAAAGGTCATTGCCATTCAGCATTGCCTCGTACCGCTGAAACAAATCTATAACAATTTTGCGCTCGTCGTCGTACCAGTCCTTTGGGTAGCCGTACGCGTCCATAACAGCCATATCGTTTGCCCTGTGCGCCGCACGCAACTCCGGCGGCATTACATTTTCGTCGTACAAATCAGCCAGGCTCGAATCCGGATATTTCGCCCGCGCGTCCAAGATAGTCTGCGCCGTCGCTTCAATCTTCGCCCGCCTCTTAGCGTCCGCATTGATAAATATAAAATTATTGTAAACAATGTCGCCCGAATATCTGTAAGCATGGTCGAGCCTGCCACAAACCGCACGCATCCACGCCATATGTACCGAACTTTCCAATACGCCAAACAAATAAATCGTAGCTTCCGGAATAATTATCACCGTGTTTGCCACAATAACCTCCGGCGTCATAAAGCCCATTGGAATATATTTTCGCGCAGATGTACTGACACTGGGAATTAGAATAAAATTTGTCGTCGGCTGATTAATTTTTGTGAACAGCGTCGGCGTACCAGCTCTAATTTTCGTATGCTGTTTTTTACTTTGCGAGCGAAATTCACGAACTTTTTTAATCCGCTCATAAATCGGTGGAATAGCTTTAATTTCATTTGGCGAACAATTAACCAACCACAAACAATAACGCGGCTTATTGAAAATAAATTCTTCAGCGCCAACATACCGGCGAATAAATTTTTCAGCCTGCGGATATTTTTTTATGAGTTCATCGCGTTCGACCGGTGATAAAATTAAATTGCCGCCGTCGGTTGGCTGACTGCCTTTATTCGGCGCTGGTACGGTAAATCTTTTGTGCGGGTCAATTTCATAATCAACGCCGGTATCGTCAATAAGATATGGATTTTCGCTGTGAATTGCGGGCATAATTTTTCCTCAATGAATCATATCGTCAAGAATTTTCGCCGAAGTTTCGACGCAGCCAATGCACGGCGCAAGATTTTTACTGCGAATATCGCGACAATTAATCGCTCCAATTTTTTCGCAAAATTTATTTTCAAAATCGGCGTGACGGCTGTCATTGCCATCAACCGCGCTCAAAACAATTTCCGCCGCACATAACGCGCCGCATTTAATTTTCCTGCCGCCGGAATAGGGCGCGCCAATTTCCGTAAGTTTAGCGTCGTCACAAAATGCGCACAAAACGCTCTGCGAACAACTCAGCGGTCCGCGCATATTTTCTACCGCCTGCGAAACTTTATCCATTTATAAACACTCTCCCAAATTTTTAACATCAACGGCGATACCGGCGACCGTAAGAAAAACTTTATCGGCAGCGGCGGCAATTCGCTGATTGGCAAGACCCTCGAAATCTCGAAATACGCGCGCCAATTTATTTTCCGGCACAATCCCCGCGCCAACTTCATTTGAAACAAAAATAATCGTCGCGCAGGATTTTTCCGCCGCGCTAATCAGCCGCTCAATAAAATTTTCAAAATCAGCGGCTAAATTTTTATCGTCAAGATTTTTCGCGCAGAGCCAATTACTAAGATAAATCGTCACGCAGTCGAACAGAATTACTTCAGCGTCAATTTCAGCAATAATTTCATCGGCATCAAATGGCGCTTCAAAATTCGTCCAAGCGTCAGTCCTGCGCGATTTGTGAATTTTAACGCGCTCTGCCATTTCAGCGTCGAAAATTTGAGCCGTTGCAATGTAAGCCGCTTTGCCGTTGCCGATTTTCAGCGCGAGTTTTTCAGCGAATGAACTTTTGCCACTGCGCGCGCCGCCCGTTACCAAAATTATTTTAGCCATTGATAATTTTATTCACCAGATTATAAAGATTCGTACCGTCAAAGAAAACGCCCTTGCAACCGGCATTAACGCCACATTCGACGTCGCGCTCCTTATCGCCAATCATAAAAGACTGCGCAGGGTCAATGTCAAAATCTTTGCAGGCTCTCAAAATCAATCCAGGTTTGGGCTTGCGGCATTCGCATTCGATATTGTAAGGCGGAACAGTTCCTTCAATGTGATGCGGGCAATAATAAAAGGCGTCCATATGAGCGCCAATTTTTTTGAGTTCGTCGTTTACAAAGTTATGAAGTTTTTGCACGTCAGCCTCGGTGAAAAGTCCGCGCGCAATTCCGCTCTGATTGGTAATGACAATCGCCAAATAGCCGCTGTCGTTGCAAAGTTTAATCGCCTCGCGCGCGCCGTCAATCCATTGCCAATCTTCAATTTTGTACAAATTAATCGTGTCGATATTCAAAACGCCGTCCCTGTCAAAAAAAATCGCCTTCTTCAATGTAGCCGCCCCCTAAAAAAAATTGGAATTGACAGGCAGTCGATAAGCCGGATTCTGTATGTGGCAATCATTTATCTGGCTTGAACGTTACCGCCCAAATCTAGCACTCTACCCGAGAGGTCCGCGAGCAACATCAACCCGCGTGAGGTTTGTCAAGCCTGGCTGTTACCAACCAGCTGGTGCGCTCTTACCGCACCTTTCCACCCTTGCTTTTTTAGGGGTTAGTGGCAAGGGGTCAGGGGCTAGTTTTTAATCACTATTCCCTTGTCCCTCTCCACTTGTCCCTGAAAAAAGCGGTTTCCGTTTCTATGACACTGTCTTCAAGATTACTCTCACCGGCAATTAACCGGCACGCCGCTCTGTGGAGTCCGGACTTTCCTCGACTGACGAATCAACCGCGATTGCCTCGACTACCTGTCAACGTCAAAATTATATCATTCTATAAATTTTTTGACAAGGCGCGCAAATACCATTAATATATAAGCCCGACGATTTATCGGGCAGATTGTGCGTTGAGGAGGAATTTTTAATGACGCATGACGATAAGAAAAAATTGGAGCTTTTCGCGTTTTTGAAAAGTACGACAGCCGCTGGCAGCGGACACCCAGGCGGCTCACTTTCTGCCGCAGATTATATTGCTTATCTTTACGAAAAGGAAATGCGCTACGACGCCGAAAATCCGAAATTGGAAACCCGCGACAGATTTGTTTTGTCGAAAGGTCATGCCGCGCCCGCACTTTACGCCGCATTGGCGCACGAAGGATTTTTCCCCGTCGAAGATTTAATCACGCTCAGAAAATCCACTTCGCACTTGCAGGGGCATCCTTGCATGAATACCACGCCAGGCGTCGATATGTCAACCGGCTCACTCGGTCAAGGAATTTCTGCCGCTGTTGGTATGGCTAAGGGCGCGAAACTTTTAAATCTCGACGTGAATGTTTACTGCTTGAATGGTGACGGCGAAATGGCTGAAGGCGAAGTTTGGGAAGCTATGATGTTTGCCGCTCATTATAAATTGGATAATCTTTGCGTGGCGGTTGACGTGAATGGTTTGCAGATTGACGGCAGGACGACTGACGTTATGAATACTGAGCCGCTTGATAAAAAATTTGAGGCATTCGGCGCGCGCGTCATTAAAATTGACGGACATAATTTTGACGAAATCGAAAAGGCGCTTAACTTTTTCCACGAAAATAAAAGCAGCGGTCACCCGACGGTAATTTTGCTGAGTACAATTAAGGGCAAAGGCGTTTCGTTTATGGAAAATGCGGTAGGCTGGCACGGCAAGGCGGCTAAACCGGCTGAATGTGATAAAGCGCTGGCTGAATTGGAAAATGCGCGCAAGAAAATTTTGGAGGCTTGAAAAATGGCTGATGTAAAAAAAATAGCGACGCGTGACAGTTACGGCGCGACGCTCGTTGAACTTGGCAAAATAGATAAACGAATCGTAGTAATGGACGCGGATTTGGCGGGCTCGACTAAGAGCGGTATGTTCGGCAAAGAATTTCCGGATAGATTTTTCAACTGCGGCATCGCCGAATCGAATATGATGGGCGTTGCGGCGGGCTTGGCGACTATGGGCTTAATTCCGTTCGTTTCAACTTTCGCAATGTTTGCGGCGTGCCGCCCTTATGAGCAAATTCGTAATTCTATTGGCTATCCCCATTTGAATGTAAAAATCTGCGCGAGCCACGGCGGAATTTCTGTAGGCGCGGACGGCGCTTCTCACCAATGCTGTGAAGATTTTGCACTTATGCGCTCAATCGCCGGTATGCTGGTTCTTTGCCCTTCAGATGACATTGAAGCGCGGCAGATGGTTAAAGCGGTTTACAAATATGACGGACCGGTTTACATTCGATTTGCGCGCGCGGCTACTCCGGTTTATCACGACGAAAATTATAAATTTGAAATTGGCAAGGGCGAAATTGTCAGCGACGGTTCGGACGTGGCGATTATTGCCAATGGAATAGTTTTGCCGGAAGTTGTCAAGGCGGCGGAGATTTTGAAGGCGGACGGCATTTCTGCGCGAGTGATAAATATGGGTACGATTAAACCGCTGGATATTGATTTGGTCGTCAAGGCGGCGCAAGATTGCGGCAAAATTATTACCGTCGAAGAGCACAATACAATCGGCGGCTTGGGCGAGGCTGTTTGCAGTGCGGTTGCGGAAAATTATCCTGTGCCCGTTAAAAAAATCGGTATCAATGACGCATTCGGCTATTCGGCGTCGGCTGAAGAATTAATGCAGATATTTGGGCTGTGCGCTGATAATATTTCGGCGACGGCTAAGGAATTTGTGAAACGGTAATGCAAATATTAAAAAACCGCGCTTACTTGTACGCGACAGAATTTTTCGCGGGGATGTCGGTAATGGCGGTGGAATTGGGAGCTAGCAGATTGTTAGCTCCTTATTTTAGTTCCTCGCAAATCGTCTGGACAATCATAATCGGCACAATAATGATCGCGCTTGCGTTGGGAAATGTATTCGGCGGGCGCTGGGCTGACAAAGATTCAAATCCTGCGCGATTGTACCGGCGAATAATTTTGGCGGCAATATGGATAGCGCTAATTCCGGTTTTGGGCAAATATTTAATCGCGGCGATAGCGGGCGCGCTGGTCATAACGATTGACACGAATTTATTAATTTGGGCGGCGTTTTTTTCGTGCATGGCAATATTCGTATTCCCGCTGTTTTTGCTGGGAACTGTAACGCCGTCGTTGGTGAAGTACGCAACTGACAGCCTTGAACACAACGCGCGCGTAGTTGGAAATTTGAACGCATTCAATACGATTGGAAGCATAATCGGCACATTTTTACCAACATTCGTAACGATACCGGCGGTCGGCACGGCGATAACATTTTTAATTTTTTCGGGGATATTATTTTTAATAGGGCTGGCGTATTTTATTTCGAGCGGCGGGCAAAAATTTTTATGCGCGGTGGCGGCGGTAGTATTTTTATTGGCGAGCATTTTGGGCAACGGCAACAGCTTTGCATTTTGGCGCGAAGATTTAACTTACGAAGGCGAATCGATTTATAATTATCTGCAGGTTCAAGATAACGCGCGCGCGACGATTTTATCAACTAACGTACTTTTCGGCGTGCAGTCCATTCGCATGAAAAATAATTCGCTAACCGGAATGTACTATGATTACGCATTAGCCGCGCCGATTTTAGCTGAAGGCAAAGACATTTTGATTTTGGGAATGGGTACAGGAACTTTCGCGCAGGCGTGCAAAAAATATTTTCCGGCGGCGAATATTACCGGCGTTGAGATTGACGAAAAAATTACCGCGCTCGCTCATGAATATTTTGATTTGGATAAAAATATTCCGGTTGTGACGTACGACGGGCGGGCGTATTTGGCGGCTGATAAAAATTTTTACGACGTGATAATGGTTGACGCTTACCAGGATATTACAATTCCGTTTCAAATGAGTTCGATTGAATTTTTTAATTTGGTGAAGGCGCATTTGAAGGCGGGCGGCGTTATGGTTGTGAATATGAATATGCGTGCGAATGGCGCGGGAAATATTAACGCCTGTTTGATTGATACAATTTCTGAAGTTTTTCCGGCGGTGCGAATTGTTGACGCGGGCAATAATCGTGAACTTTTCGCGGGCTTTGACGAAAATATTTTTGATAATTTGAGCGGCAAGGCAAATCTCCTGCGCGACGAAAACCTTTCCGCGTTAATGAAAAATGTCGCGCAGAATTGGCAAATTCCAAATCGCGGCGGTAATATTTTGACTGACGATAAAGCGCCGGTTGAAATGCTCGGCATGCGGGCGATTGACGAAATTATTCAGCGCGAACTCAAAATTTACCGAGAAAACGGTATCCGCGGGCTGCCTTTCTGAGATTTATGAAACTTCAATGAATTTATAAATGTTCCGAAAATTTTGTTGACACTTGAAAAATTTTGCTGTAATATAGCTACAGATTTAAGGTTAATCAATAAACTTTTTCAATTATAGGGAGGTATTTTTAAATGGCAGTTAAAGTTGCTATCAATGGTTTCGGTCGTATCGGTCGTCTTGCGTTCCGTCAGATGTTCGCCGC
>CAJOIB010000095.1 GCA_905234705.1 uncultured Selenomonadaceae bacterium
TTGTGAAAAAATACATCGCCCAATTCCAGCTGATTTTTGAAATACTGCGCCGCAACTTCAGCAACCGCTTCAAATGAAATTTCCGAATTAACATCGCGAGAAACCGCCAGCGCCGGAATATCATGCAAAAAACCTTCGAGCGCGCCGCCCACCGTTCCCGAATATAAAACGTCTGTTGCCAAATTCGCGCCGTCATTTATCCCCGAAATTACCGCGCCGATATTCTCAGCCTTCGCAATTTCTTCAAGATAAATTTTCACGCAATCAGTCGGCGTGCCGTCAATCGCCCAAACTTCAAAATCCGGATTTTCTATGCGCCGATATTCCATTTTCCGCTGAACCGTCAACGCGTGCGACATTCCGCTTTGCTGATACATCGGCGCTACTACCGCCACTTTAAATTTTTTCAGCGCCCGCGCCATCGCCCAAAGTCCCGCGCCGTCTATCCCGTCGTCATTCGTCAATAAAACTTTCAACCTTATCGCCCCCAGGATTATCAATGATTTTTATGAACTCGTCAACAGTTTCTGCGCGATTAAATTTATTCCGAATTTCCGCGCCGCCAATTAAACCCTTGGTATACCAAGCCGCGTGCGCCCGCATTTCACGAATCCCAATGTATTCGCCCTTGAACTCAATCAATTTTTCAAAGTGCCGCCGCATAATTTTTTTCCGCTCAGTCAATGCAGGCGGCGGAGTTTTTTCGCCGGTTAAAAAATATTTCAGCAAATTGCCGATAATCCACGGGTTGCCTTGAGCCGCGCGACCAATCATCACGCCGTCAGCCTTCGTGATTTTTAAAATTTTATCAAGCGAATCATAATCCCGCACGTCGCCGTTGGCAATGACGGGAATTTTCACAGCGGCTTTGACTTTGGCAATTTCAGCCCAATTCGCAGCGCCAGAATAAAATTGCGGACGAGTGCGCCCGTGTACCGCAATAAAATTAACGCCCGAATCTTCAGCAACTCGGGCAATTTCCACTGCATTAATATTTTCGTCGAATCCAAGCCGAATCTTCACGCTGACCGGCAAACTCACGGCTTTTCGCACGGCAGATAAAATTTCACCGGCAAGCTTAGGATTTTGCATAAGAGCCGAGCCGTCGCCATTCTTGACGATTTTTGGCGCGGGACAACCCATATTAAAATCGATAACCGCCGCCGAACCAAAATCTTCAACGAATTTAGCTGCCTCCGCGCATATCGCCGGATTTGAGCCGAAAAGTTGAATCGCTATCGGGCGCTCAGCTTCAGCGGTTTTCAGCATTTCTAAAGTTTTTTCGTTGCGGTAATGTATGCCGTTTGAACTCACCATTTCGGAGAACATTAACGATTTGCCCGAAAGTTCCCGCACGATTGAGCGAAAAGCCGAATCCGTCACGCCCGCCATTGGCGCTAAAAATATTGGCGCGGAAAATATTTCTTGTACCGTCATTTTACGTAGTGAACGCGATTTTCGTCGTAGCGGTCTTTTTGCGGTTTCTTATTTTCCGGATAACCGAAAGGAAAAATTGTAAACGCGGCGAGATTTTCCGGCAAATTCAAAACAGCGGCGACTTTATCCATCCGGTCGGTATCGGGCGCAATTCCGAGCATAACGCCGCCAAGTCCAAGTTCCTCGCATTCCAGCCAAATATTTTCAGTGGCTATCGCGCAGTCAATTTCAACTTTTTCGGGCACGCGCAAATTTTCCCTGCGGTAGCAAACGACAATAGCCGCCGGTGCATTCAAAGCGGGCGTGGCGTACGGACTGACTTTGCCCAGCTGTTGAAGAGTTTCCTTGTTGGTGACGACGTAAAATTCCCAAGGCTGCTGATTTTTCGCAGTAGGAGCTGCCATTGCCGCCTTCAAAATCTGCTGAATTTTTTCCGGCTCAACTTCCTTGTCCTTGAATTGCCGAACGCTCGTCCGTGTAAAAATCGTATTCATAAAAATTCCTCCTCAAGTTTTATTTCGCTCATAAAGCACGCGCAAACCGCTTAGCGTCAAGAAATGGTCAATCTTATCAATGGTCTTGGATTCTTTAGCGATCATCTTGGCAAGTCCGCCCGTGGCAATAACTTTCGCTTCCCAATCAGCGCCCATTTCTGCGCGAATCCGCCGCACAATTTCATCAATCTGCCCAACATAGCCGTAAATAATGCCCGCCTGCATACCGGTTATTGTATTTCGGCAGATAATATTTTTTGGCGGAACAAGTTCAATGCGCGGCAATTTCGCAGTCGAACTGAAAAGCGATTCAGCCGCTGAAACAATTCCAGGCGCAATAACCCCGCCAAGAAAATCGCCGTTGTCAGCAACTACGTCAATGGTCGTGGCAGTTCCTAAATCAATTACGATGAGCGGACCGCCGTAATGCTCGAACGCGCCAACGCAATTCACAATCCTGTCAGCGCCAATCGCACGCGGATTTTCATAATTTATTTTTATGCCGGTTTTAATGCCAGGACCAACCAACAGCGGCTTAATTTTAAAATATCGCTCGCACATTTTCATAATCGGCACAACCAGCGGCGGCACTACCGACGAAATAATTATATCGCGCACGTCATTAATACTCACGCCTTGATAGCGGAATAAATCATTAATCAGCATACCGTATTCATCACCGGTTTTTTGCCGGTCAGTCGAAATGCGCCAGTGCTTCATCAGATTTTTGCCTTCATACGTGCCCATTACGATATTGCTGTTGCCAATGTCAATAACTAAAAGCATTTCACGCACCCGCCTTCGGTTTCGCCACGTCAACCCAACCCGCCGATTTGATATATTTTTCCAATTCATTGATATTCAGTTTAACAACGCTCCTGTCATTGCCCGCCGCCGGATAAACATATTCATAACGTTTCAAAGATTCGTCAAGGTAAATCGGCACGCCGTCATTCACCGCGAAAGGACAAGTGCCGCCGACCGCGTGACCGATATAATTTTCAACTTCAGCAACCGGTATCATATGCGGGCGACTGCCAAATTGCGCCTTGAATTTTTTATTGTCAAGATTCATATCGCCGCCCAGCAAAATCAGCACGGGCTTTTTATCGACGAATACCGAAATAGTTTTAGCAATGCGCCCAACTTCACAGCCCAAAACGTCCGCCGCTTGTTGAGAAGTTGCGGTTAATTCTTCAAATTCCACAACGCGCTCCGGCTCGCCAATTTCCGCAAAATATTTTCTAACTTTATCTATCGCCAAATTTTTAACCTCCAAAGTCAACGTGTTCAAAAATTTCTTCTGCGCGATGAATTATAATTTTAGCGCCGGTCTCGCGCAGTTCAGATTCGTCGCGAAAGCCCCACGTCACGCCGATTGGCAAAAAGCCCGCATTAATCGCCGTCTGAATGTCAACCGCTGTATCGCCGAAATATGCAACCTCAGCCGGATTCACGCCGAATTTTTCAGCTATCTCTAACGCTCGCGCAGGATTCGGCTTTTTCGCGTCGCCAATAACCGCGCCAATTTTTATCTGCGCGAAAATTTTTTCAGTCAGCTCAACCGCCGCGAAATGCTGTTTGTTCGTGCAAATGCCAATCGGAATATTTTTCGCGTTGAGATTTTTCAGCAAATCGATAATTCCGGCGTAAGGCTCAGTTTTATTCGTCAAATGGCGTTCATAACAGCCGTTGTAATATTCGAGCGCCTCATTGACAAAATCAGCGTCAGTCGTTCCAAGCGCGCGCTCCATCAATTTTCTTGCGCCATTGCCCACAAACATTCTAACCTCATCAATACTGCGCGAAGGCAAATTGTAATGGGCGAGCATTTCATTGACGCTATCAGCCAAATCAGCCAGCGTATTTAAAAGCGTGCCGTCCATGTCAAAAATAGCAGCCTTGTACATAATTCAGCCCTCAAGTTTTTTGGCGAGCAATTCATTGACCATTTGCGGATTAGCTTTGCCCTTCGTCGCCTTCATAATCTGCCCGACCAACGCGCCAATAGCTTTTTTCTTGCCCGCGCGGTATTCTTCAACAGCCTTTGGATTTTTAGCAATAACATCGTCAACAATTTTCTCAATTTCGCCGGTATCAGTAATTTGAATCAAGCCCTTGTCTTTAACAATTTTTTCGGGCGAATCGGCGCTCTTCCACATTTCGACAAAAACAGTCTTAGCAATTTTGCCGGAAATTGTACCTTTCTGAATGAGCAAAATCATTTCGGCAAGGCGTTTCGCGTCAACCGGAGATTTTTCAATCGTCAAGTTATCGGCGTTCAAATTTTTAGCCAAATCGCCCATAATCCAATTAGCCGCCAATTTCGCGTCCGCGCCATTATCAACAACCGCGTCGAAGTATTCAGCCATAGCGCGCGAACTGGTGATAATCCCCGCGTCATATTCGCTTAGCCCAAAAGATTTAATCAGCCTTTCGCGGCGCGCGTCCGGCAATTCCGGCAGAGATTTTCTAAACGCTTCAATTTCTTCATCGGTGGTAATAATCGGCGGCAAATCCGGTTCGGGCATATAGCGATAGTCATTAGCATTTTCTTTTGAGCGCATTGATTGAGTAATTCCCTTCTCTGGATTCCAAGTGCGAGTCTCCTGGATAATCGCGCCGCCGTCGTCAAGAACTTCAGCCTGCCGCTCAATCTCATAATTAATCGCCTCTTCCAGCGCCTTGAAAGAATTAATATTTTTCATTTCAGTGCGCGTGCCAAGTTTCGTACTGCCAACAGGACGCAGCGAAACATTTATATCTGCGCGAAGGTTGCCCTCTTCCATTCGACAATTCGAAACATCAATATATTCAAGGATAGATTTAATTTTTTCCATATAAGCGCGAGCTTCTTCCGCTGAATGCATATCCGGTTCAGAAACAATTTCAATCAGCGGAACGCCCGTACGATTATAATCAACATTCGACGTGGCGGAATCTTTAATCGTCGTGCCGCTGTGTACCAATTTGCCCGCGTCCTCTTCCATATGAATCCGCGTCAATCGCACAATCTTTCGCTCGCCTTCAACTTCAATCTCAACGTGCCCTTCATAAGCTATCGGCAAATCATACTGCGAAGTCTGCCAATTTTTGGGAAGGTCGGGATAATAATAATTTTTGCGGTCAAATTTGCTGTACTTGTTGATTTTGCAATTCGTGGCAAGTCCGGCTTTAATCGCAAATTCGACAACGCGCCGGTTAATCGTCGGCAAAACGCCAGGCAAACCTAAACAAACCGGACAAGTATGAGTATTCTGCTCCGCGCCAAATGTCGTCGCGCA
>CAJOIB010000096.1 GCA_905234705.1 uncultured Selenomonadaceae bacterium
AGCTGCCGCGTTTGCCAAATGTCGCGCAGAATTTCACAGTAACTTTCAAAATCCGGCATATCCGGACGCGTCACAAAAATTTTATTTTCCATTCGTAATCAAATATTCGGCGATTTGCAACGCATTCAACGCCGCGCCTTTTCTGATTTGGTCGCCGCATACCCAGAAATTTAATCCGTGCTCAACTGAAAAATCTTTGCGAATACGTCCAACTTCAACATCATCTTTGCCGGAAGTTTCCAGCGGTTGCGGATAAATCATTTCAGCAGGATTATCGCGCACAATCACGCCAGGAAATTTTTCTAACGCCGCGCGCGCAGATTCAACCGAAACTTCATCATAAAATTCGACGTTGACGGATTCAGCATGACTGCGATAAACCGGCACGCGAACCGTCGTTGCCGTGATTTTCATATCGCCGTCTTCCATAATCTTGCGCGTCTCGTCAATCATTTTCATTTCTTCTTTGGTATAAAGATTATCCATAAAAATATCAATCTGCGGCAAAAGATTCGACGCGATTTGATAATGTTTATTCAGCGACGCCACAGGTAAAACTTTAGCCTCAACTTCTTTGCCGTTAGCAAGAGCCTCAAGCTGATTTTTCAATTCTTCCATACCTTCGCGCCCCGCGCCGGAAACCGCTTGATACGTCGAAACAACAATGCGCTTAATCTTGGAAATGTCATACAGCGGCTTAAGCGCCATAACCATTATAATCGTTGAGCAATTCGGATTAGCGATAATTCCGTGATGGCGTTTGATAGCCTGCGGATTGACTTCCGGAACGACCAGCGGCACGTCTTTATCCATTCTGAAAGTACTGGAATTGTCAATGCAAACCGCGCCAGCTTTAACCGCCGCCGGTGCAAAAATTTTACTCGCCTTGCCGCCCGCGAAAAGCGCAATGTCTACGCCTTCAAACGAATTTTCGGTTGTTTCTTCAACGGTATAATCTTTGCCCATAAAATTAATTTTCTTACCGGCACTGCGCGAAGACGCCAGCATTTTCAGATTTTCGAAGGGGAAATTGCGCTCTTCAATCAGTTTCAAAAATTCTTGACCAACCGCGCCCGTCACTCCGACTATCGCCAAGTTTATTTTCTTCATTAAAATTGCCTCCAAATTAATCTAAAATCTTATCAAGCCCGACCGTCAAACCTTTCAAGCCACGAACTTTTTTGCACGCCAAAAGCACGCCAGGCATAAATGAATCGCGACCGGTTGAATCGTGGCGAATGGTAAGCGTTTGCCCAAGCCCGCCGAAAATTACTTCCTGGTGAGCAACGTAGCCAGGCAACCGCACGCTGTGAATCCGAATCCCATTGTAATCAGCGCCGCGTACGTGTTCAAGCCGTTCCTTTTCGTCGGGATGCCCCTGCTTATGCGGGTGGCGAACTTCGGAAATCATTTTCGCGGTTAATTCAGCTGTACCGCTCGGCGCGTCCAATTTTTTGTCGTGGTGAAGTTCGATAATTTCAACTTCCGGCATATATTTTGCAACTTTTTGGGACAACTGCATCATTAACACCGCGCCTATCGCAAAATTCGGCGCAATAAAAATCGGCGTGTCATTTTTTTCAGCAGTCTCACGAATTTTCGCCTTAGCCTCATCGTCTAATCCGGTCGTACCAACCACCGGCGAAACTTTGCGATTCAGCGCTATCATTATATTTTGATAAACTACGTCAGGTCGCGTGAAATCAATCATAACTTCCGGTTTGTACTTTTCCAGCGCCGCCGCTAAATCAGTTTCGACTTTGACGCCTTCAACTTCGCCCGAAAAAATATCCACCGCGCCCACAAGTTCCAATTCTTTATCAGATTTGACGGCAGCCACAACGGTTTTTCCCATCCGCCCAAGCGCGCCGTTCACCAATACCTTTATCAAAAAGCTCGCCTCCATAAAAAATTTACGTTAATTCTAACTTATGCAAACCGCCGCGTCAATAAATTTTCAATCCGGCAAAATAATTTCCAAATTCAAATCGCGCGCCGCCTTCAAAATTTCTGCCGCCGGTGCAATTTCAGTTATCACGCCGCGCACATTTTCTAAATTCGCAAAAGTAAAATTCGCCTCAACGCCAAATTTCCGCGACTCAGCTATGACATACGAATTTTTACTCACGCCAAGAATTTTCGCCTTGTGCATACCGCTATTGATATTGTTCGACGACAGCGAATTTTTCAGAACGTTAACGCCCGCCACGCCGATAAATGCAATATCCGGTCTGAAACGCGACATAAATTCCAGATTCAGCCCGTCGCAAAAGCCATCGCGGCTTTTATTAATTTGCCCGCCCGCAAATATCAGATTAATTTTCGGATTCCGCGCCAACATTACCAATACGTCAACCATATTTGTAATAATTTTGTAGGCGGTATCGCGCTTTTCGAGAATCTCGGCGATAGCTATGCTGATTGTCGAAATGTCGAGAAAAACTAAATCATTCGGGGAAATCATTTTGACAGCGGCGGCGGCTATTTTTCGTTTAGCTTCAACGTCGCTGATTCGTCGCTTATTCGCGGCTATCATTTGAAGTTTTTCCTTGATTGTGACTGCGCCGCCGTACGTTCGTTTAAGTTTGCCGTCCAATTCAAGTGTGCTTAAATCTTTGCGAATCGAATCTTCGGTTACGTTGAACATTTCGGCTAATTCTTTGACTAAAACTTTGCCGTTTGCGTTGAGCAGGTCTAAAATTTTTGCTTGTCGTTCTTCTAAAAACATTGCTGTCAGCTCCTAATAAAAAAAAATTGCCGCAACCGCTAAGTCACAGCATTTTTATATCAGTGAAATATTTTCTTGAAGTGGCGACCCGGATCAGACTTGAACTGACGACCTCCGCCGTGACAGGGCGGCATTCTAACCAACTAAACTACCGGGCCGAAATGGTGACGCAGCGGATTTGAACCCTGCAAATGCGATGAGTAAGAGCATTTGCTACCCGCCGTGAATCTATGTGAATTAGTAAATATCAAAATTGGTGACGCTAGCGGGATTTGAACCCACGAACCCGCCGTGAAAGGGCGGTGTCTTAACCACTTGACGATAGCGCCTTAACACGGTGAGAATTATAGCATAAAGTTTTTTTCAATGCAAGAAATTTTTTTATTTGATGTTGTAAGAGTGATTCAGCGGACCATTGCCTTTGCCAAGATTCATACCGTCCTGGAGCGCGCCGGTAACATATTTTTTAGCCTTGCTGATAGCGTCAACAAGCGTATCGCCCTTCGCCAGATTCGCCGCAATAGCCGAGCTCAATGTGCAGCCCGTGCCGTGCGTGTTATTGGTGTTAATTCTTTGCCCGCGAAACCAACGAATATTTTCGCCTTCAACGAGAACGTCATTAGCGCTGTCGGTAAGATGTCCGCCCTTAGCTAAAACTGCGCAATGATATTTCGCCGCAACTTTTTTAGCCGCGTCAGCCATCGTGTGCATATCGGTAACTTTGTCGCCGCTCAAAGCCTCAAGTTCGGGAATATTCGGCGTAATGACAGTTGCCAGCGGGAAAAGTTCCTCAGCAAGCACTTCAAGCGCGCCGTCGTCCAACAATTTCGTACCGGATTTTGAAACAAGCACAGGGTCAACTACAACATTTTTAGCGCCGTACTGTTTCAATCTCTGCGCGATAACGTCAATCAGACTAACCGAACAAACTAAGCCAATTTTCGTGGCGGCAGGAGCAATATCATTAAAAACCGCGTCGATTTGCTCACCAACAACTTCCGGCGACGCGTCCATGTAGCTGTGAACGCCCAAAGTATTTTGCGCCGTCAACGTGGTAATAACCGATTCAGCGTAAACGCCATTAGCCATCATAGTTTTAATATCAGCTTGAATACCCGCGCCGCCCGAACTGTCCGAGCCGGCGATTGTCAATACAGGTGTAAGATTCATTTAATACATCTCCTTTTCGAGAGCATTATAAAAGTCCGCGGCGATTTTTTCAAGATAATCTTTTTTACGAAGGACATTCAACCAATCAGCCGGAATTTGCTCAAGCCCATAAAATGCGCCCGCCATTCCGCCAGCAATAGCCGCGATTGTATCAGCGTCGCCGCCCAAATTCACCGCCTTCAAAATCAAATCGCGGTAATTATCGGTATTCAGCAAACACCACAGCGCCGCCTTCAAATTGTCAATGACGTAAACGCGCGTAACAATATTTTTTTCCGGCAAATTCGCAAAATCCTTATCAAAAAACAAATCGTAATGATACCATTCGTCCTTGAAGTCCGGATTTTCGCTGTAAAAATCTTTCGCACGATTTAAGCCGTTGGAAATTGCGCTTTGTAAGTTTTGCCCGTCAAAAATTTCAGCCAAGATTAAACTGTAAATTCCGCAGGCAATCAAAGTCCGCGGGTTTCCGTGCGTCAATTTTGCCAAATTATGAATGAGCGTCATAGCCTCGGCGTCAAAATTATTTCCGCACGTCATAAAAATGTAAACTACCGCGGGCGACATTCTAATCAGCGCGCCATTTTCATTTGAATATTCGTCGCAAATTCCGCTATCAAGTGGTTTGCTGCCTTTCAAAAAATTCTCAATCGCCGCCGCTGTTACGGGGTCGCAGTCAAAAGTTATGTCGTTTGCCGTGAATAAATTTCCGTTGTACCAATTCACGAAATTTATCATAATGTCTTCGTAGTCGAATTTTTTATTGCGCGTGAAGCTGTCCATAGTTGCGATAGTCAAGCTGGTATCGCCCGACCAACTGCCAGGCGGCTGATTATTTGTTCCATAGCCGCGCATATCGACCACAGGATTAATTTCAAGCCTCCAGCGCGAAGTTCTTTCGACGGGTACGCCCATTGCGTCGCCAACAGCATGTCCTAATAGCATTGCAATTATTGTTTCTTGCTTAATCATTTCGCTCACTCGCTCTGTAAAAATCTGCAGCGATTTTTTCAAGGTAAGATTTTTTCTTTTCAAGCCCGTAAAATGCGCCCGCCAAGCCGCCAGCAATCGCCCCAATGGTATCGGTATCGCCGCCCAAATTTACCGCCTTCAAAACCAAATCTTTGTAATTGCCGGTATTGAGCAGACACCAAATCGCCGCCTCTAAGCTGTCAATGACGTAGCCGCTGCTCTTAATTTTATCTTCGGGAATGTCAGCAAAATCTTCGCCGAAAACTCGCGCGCACTTTTTAGCCGCGTCGTCAAATTCGCGCAGATTTTCATAAAAAATTTTAGCTTTGTCAATGCCGCTGTGAATTGCCGTTTTCAAATCCTGTCCGTCAAAAATTTCAGCCGCAATTAAGCAATAAATTCCGCAAGAAATTTGGCAAGTATAGCTGCCGTGCGTTATCTTTGAAAAATTATGAACCATTTGCATAGCGTCAGCGTCGAAATTATTTCCGCGTTTCAAATACAGATAGGCGGCGACAGGGAAAATTCGCATAAGTGAGCCGTTGCCGCTGGTACTTTCATTTGTCGGTCCGCACTCAAGCGGCGCAATTCCCAGCATAAAATTTTCAATCGCTCGCGCAGTCGTATTGCCAACGTCAAATCTTACATCGCCCGCAGTAAATTTATCGTGCTCGTACCATTCGACAAAATTTTTCATAATATCGGTGTAGTCAATTTCACCTAGCCGCGAAATACTTTCCATTGCCGCGACGCTCAAGCTTGTATCGTCCGACCAAGTACCCGCGGGCTGATGGTACGTCCCATATTCGCGAATGCCAGTTACAGGATTTATTTTTAATCTGTTGCGACCAGAAAATTCTACAGGTACGCCGATTGCGTCAGCCATTGCGTGACCAAGGAGCATTGCAGTTAACATTTTTTCGCTAAGCATTTATTATCCTCCAAATCTACTGATTTTTAATATCATTCAGTGATTCCCATTCGCAAATAAAACCAGAGTTTTGAATATAGAAAAAATCTACTCCAGGAATATGATGAATGCCCTCCGCTGGACAATCATTCCATTTGCCGGAAGCATAAAGTGTCATAATATATTCATTGCCTAAATCATTATTCGGTTCGCCCTCATTCCAATTAGCATAATCAAAATCTTCAAGTGTTATCCATTTCCAATCATTTCCATTGATATTAAAACCGCCTGTCCAATAAAAATTTTTGTTCTTTCTAAAATTATTTTCGTGAAGGAAAAGCATATTTTGTACCGACATTTGCTCAGTTTTTGAAGTTATCGTAACAAGATGCCCACCCATATTTTTGCAACGTTCATTTGCTTGAAACCAATTTAAACCTTCATCAAAGATTTTGTAATAATGCCCGTTGTATTTATAGATTCCAGCAACGTTAAAAATTTTTTCGATGACTTCAGGCGTTATATCATCTTCATGGGACGATTTTTTTTGGGCGGGAATTTTTTTTGCCTCGGATTCGATTATTATTTTGCCGATCATATCCTTCACGCTATCTACATCGACAATTGCCCAAAGGCACACTTTGCAAACAGTGCCATTTTCATAGAAATCAACATCTTCATCTTTAATCTGCATCAACGCTCTGGAAGTAGTTTTAATTTTGTCCGTAATCAATTCAAAATTATTTGATTCAGAGTAACTTTCTACAGAAACCCAAACTTTTTCAACAATTTTGCGTTCAGCCTCATCACGAGCTGCTTGTTTTGCCGTTTCGCGATTATCTCGGTCGCCCAATCTGTATGTGCCTTCTACAAAAATTTCTTTCATTTCGGCAAAACTGACATTCCCTGTATTTAAAAATAACAACGCCATTACAAACATCATTAAAAATTTTTTTAGCATAATAAAAATATCCCCCAATAACTTAAACCAAAAAGGCACTACGTCAAGCCTAACGCAGTGCCTCCATTTTATTCGACTATTAAATTTCTAAAGGAATAAAATTATTTTGCTGTCCAAACGTCGCCGACAGTGCGATTGAGGAGCGGTTGACGCTGATAAACAGCATTTTTGCCGAGTTCTTCTTCAATGCGAATGAGCTGGTTGTATTTCGCCATACGGTCGGTGCGGCTCAATGAACCAGTCTTAATTTGTCCGCTGTTGGTAGCAACTGCGATGTCAGCGATTGTAGCATCTTCAGTTTCGCCGGAGCGGTGAGAAGTAACGGTTGTGTAGTTGTGGCGGTGAGCCATTTCGATTGCTTCAAGGGTTTCAGTGAGTGAGCCGATTTGGTTAACTTTGATAAGAATGGAGTTAGCCGCGCCCATCTTGATGCCTTTTTCAAGGAATTTGGTATTGGTGACGAACAGGTCATCGCCAACGAGCTGGCAACGTCCGCCGATTCTCTTGGTGAGCTCAACCCAATTTTCCCAGTCATTTTCATCAAGACCATCTTCGATTGAATCAATCGGGTACTTGGTGATAAGTTCTTCGAGGAAATCAATCTGTTCTTTCGCGCTAAGTTTCTTGCCGTTAGGATCTTTTTCTTTGCCGTCTTTGAGTTTGCGGTAATCGTAATACCAGCCGTCTTCTTCTTTGTAAGCAAATTCGGAAGCCGCGCAGTCCATAGCGATTTTGACGTCAGCGCCAGGTTTGTAACCTGCTTTTTCGATAGCTTGAACGATAACATTCAGAGCATCTTCAATGCCGTCGAGTTTCGGAGCAAAGCCGCCTTCATCGCCAACAGCCGTGGAAAGTCCGCGACCTTTGAGGATTTTAGCAAGGTTATGGAACACTTCAGCGCCCATGCGGATAGCTTCGCGAATTGTGGGAGCGCCAACCGGACGAATCATAAATTCCTGGAAAGCGATAGGAGCGTCGGAGTGTGCGCCGCCGTTGATAATGTTCATCATCGGAACAGGCATTTTGTAGGTATTGCAGCCGCCGATATAGCGATAAAGAGGAAGACCGACAACTTGAGCGCCAGCTTTAGCCGCTGCCAAGGAAACGCCGAGGATAGCATTTGCGCCGAGTTTGCTCTTAGTGGGCGTGCCGTCGAGAGCGATCATCTTGTAGTCAAGAGCGCGCTGATCGAGTACACAATCGCCAACGATAGCCGGAGCGATAATTTTGTTAACGTTGTCAACAGCCTTCAAAACGCCTTTGCCGAGGTAACGGCTCTTGTCGCCATCGCGGAGTTCGAGAGCTTCGTTTTCGCCGGTGGATGCGCCGGACGGAACAGCTGCGCGACCAACAATACCGCATTCAAGCACAACATCAACTTCGACAGTAGGATTGCCGCGGGAGTCAACGATTTCACGACCGATAACTTTTGCGATTTTGGACATTTTTTCCCTCCCTCCTTACCATTAAACGCGGAATTAATTTCGATAGGTTTATTATATCAGCTCGCCGCCAAATTGCAAGGCGTTTAATAAAAATTTCTGAAAATTTCTTGCTGAATATAATCTGTAAAATCTATGACGGGAAAAATATTTTCAGCGTTTTTTGTTCTGAAGGTTTGCCGAAATATGCGCCGATTAAAAATAACACCAGCGAAATTGTTATGCCGATTGTGATTTGGTGAAGGTTAAATATTTTGAAACCTGCCGCTTGCGTCGCGCAGTAAATCACCGTGCCGCCAATCATCGACATCAGCGCGCCCATTTTATTCGCGCCTTTCCAGAATAAGCCCAATAGCAGCGTCCAGAAAAATGCAGTTTCCAACCCGCCGAATGCGAACATATTTATCAGCCAAATCAAACTTGGCGGCGTCAACGCTATAACAAAAACTATTCCGCCGATTATCGCCGTCGTTGCCATTGATAAAATTCTCAGCCGCGAACTTTCTACATTCGGTTTGTAATGCAGGTAAACGTCCTTGATTATCGCGCTCGACGCTACGATTAATAAGCCCGAAATTGTTGAAATTGACGCCGCTAACGGTCCGATTATCGCCAATCCAACTAATTCTTTCGGCATAACCGTTACAATCGTCGTAGGAATAATATTATCGACGCCGCCATAATCCGCCGGTGAGCCCGTCAAAACTCCGTGCGCCAATATCCCAGTGAAATTTATTCCGATATTCATAAAACCAACAACAACTGTGCCGATTAACATAGCGCTGTGCAAGCCGTGAGTATCTTTGTAGCTGATACCGCGCACGACCGATTGCGGCAGGGCGATTGTACAAATTCCTACCAACAGCCATTGCGTGAAGTAAATCGTCCAAGGCATATTTCCAAATGAAAACGGCTCTAGCATTTCCGGATGATTAGCCTCAATCGACGTCATTATCTGTTCGTAGCCGCCGCCCGC
Source organism: uncultured Selenomonadaceae bacterium (assembly GCA_905234705.1). Lineage (GTDB taxonomy): Bacteria > Bacillota > Negativicutes > Selenomonadales > Selenomonadaceae > Quinella. The sequence goes on from CAJOIB010000096.1 coordinate 9,160, forward strand.
CGCCAGCACGTAATGCAACAGCAAAACTATTCCGACCATCATTATCAGCGCGCAAAATGTGTCCGTTATCGCCACTGCGCGAAATCCGCCAATCGACGTGTAAATTACCACCACTAAGCCGAATAAAATTAATCCGGTTTCGTAACTGTAGCCCGTGACTGCCGAAAATAATTTTGCGCCGCCTACGAATTGCGCCGTCATTGTTCCGCAGAAAAATAACACAATCACAAACGCCGCCACCGCCGCTAAAAAATTGGATTCAAAACGCGCGCGGATTATGTCAACCACCGTCACAGCGTTTAATTTTCGCGCCAATAATGCTACGCGCTTGCCGAAAATTCCCAGTACCAGAAAAATCGCCGTCACCTGCACGACAGCCATATATATCCAGCCGAATCCGATTTGAAAAGCCATACCAGGTCCGCCGACGAAACTTGAAACTGAGCTGTACGTGGCGACCGTCGTCATTGCTAAGACAAAGCCGCCCAATGAGCGATTGCCGATAAAATAATTCCCTACAAAATTTTTTTCAGCCTGTTTGTGGCGGACGTAAATGCTCACGCCCACCATTACCGCCATAAACATTACCAGCGGCAACAGCGCGGCGAAACTTCCTTGCTCATTCATCGCCATCACCGCCTAAATCTATATCCTTGAAAAGTTTTTGACTCAAAATGAAACTGATAAAAATCGCGAAAAACCACACGCCGATTGAGCCAGCAACCGCCCACAACGGCAAATGAAAAATTTTCACGTCGACATCCGCCAAGCCGAAGCCTGCGATTAGCCAAAAAATAATCAGCCCAGCCAACGCCAGCCCCGTATAAAGGGCTTCGCGTCTAACCAGACTGAATTTTTCTGCCGCTGTTAGATTGTTTTTGAACGATAAAATTTTTGCCATAAGAAATACCTCCGGTCTCGTTCGCAGTGGATACGAGCTAGATAATGATTAAGGAAAAAAATTCGCATAGCGTCCGCAAGGGTACGCTTGCATTTGAGGGGTTATGAATCGCGTTGGTCGCCTTTTAAAACGTCGTAAATTGCAATTTCTTTCGATTTGTAATTAACGCTGGAAGCCACGGTGATATTCCAATTGGGGTTGTAAATCCAAATTTCGTGCGGCTGAGGTTGTCCTTTCAAATCGTTGAGGATTTTCTTAATGAGTCCGCTTTCCAACGAATCGTACATAATAAAATGCGCTTTTGCTGGTAAATCGTTCTGTCGGCGATGAAGTTCATTAAACGCGCCGCGCTCAAAAGTAATTTCCCATTTCATATTAATCCCCCCGTGCCAGCAATTATAATTTCTCAATGCGGAATCGTCAATGTAAAAGTTGAGCCTTTGCCAATTTCGCTGTCAACGCTGATTTTAATTCCGTGGTTATCGGCAATCCATTTCGCAACGGAAAGTCCGAGCCCAAATGAAGTTTTTTTGCCGTCAATTTTGGTGCGGGATTTATCGACGCGGAAAAATCTATCGAAAATGCGTTTAATATTTTCCGGCGCAATTCCAATACCGCTGTCAATTATTTTTACCGCCGAATTTTCAATCGTCACGGTAACTTTGCCTTCGCTGTAAATGAGCGCATTGTCAATCAAAGCGGCAAACATTTTCCTCAACGCGTCATAATCGCCGTTAATTTCAAGTTCAGATTCAGCGTCAAATTCGATTCGCGGATTTTTAAAAGTTTCAATCACGTCGCGCAGGAGCGGATTAATTTCAAGCGGAATTTTATTTAGTGGCAAATTTCCCTGGTCAGCATTCGCCAGAAACAGCATATTTTCAACCAGCGTCTGCATATCTTGCGAAGAATTATTAATAGACGCCGCCGCCTCTTGAACCAAATCGGGGTTTCCTGCTCCGACAATTTCGAGCATTTCGGAATATCCGCGAATAACCGTTATCGGCGTTTTAAATTCGTGCGCCGCGTCCAAAATAAATTGTTGCTGGCGATTAAAATTTTCTTCAATCCTGCTCAAGAGCCGCCGCTGAATGAAAAATCCGCCCACTGTAACCGCCATCGCCAATCCGATTAAATTTATCGCAAACAAAATCATCAGCAAGTAACGAATATAATGCTTTTCAAAAGTTATATTTGTAAAAAGCTGGAAGTGAAAAGTTTCGCCTTCGATTTTCAGCGGCAATTCCTTGTAATAAAAAATCGAATCTGCAGTTTCAATCAGCGTATAGTTTTTGTTTGCCCAAAACGGCGGATTTTCACGGACGAATCTAAGAAATTCCTCTGTCTTAAAAAAACTTGGCGCGGTGTCAAGAAATTTTTCACCAGCATCGTCAGTGACGCGCAAAATCACGCTACTTGGAATGTAAATTTTTGGAAAGGTTTCACTGTCGAAACTCCGCGGCGTTTTAGTTATAATTTCATCGGCAGAAATTTCGAGTGCGCGCTCGGCTTGGTGAAAAAATAAATAGTAAACTCCCGTCGTCGTCAAAATGCCGGTAAAAAACATTGCCACGAATAAAATTAACCCGTAAATTAAACTGATTCGCTTAGACAGTTCAAAACGTTTGGCGTTAATCGCGAATGACATAGCCTACGCCGCGTACCGTGTAAATATGCTTTTCGTCAAATTCTTCTTCGACGTGAGCGCGTAAATATCGAATGTAAACGTCAACCACATTTGTACTGCCGACGTAATCGTAGCCCCAAACCGCCTGCAAAATTTTATCGCGATCTTTGACGATATTTTTATTTTCCATGAGATATTTAAGCAAATCAAATTCTTTGGGCGTCAAATTAACCGGCTCGCCTTTCACAGTAACTTCGTAGCGTTCGGGGTATAAAATGACGTTGCCGACGATAAGGCGCTTAGAATCCGGACGCGGAACATTTTTCGCGTGCGCAATAGTTCCCTCAATGCGCGCCAAGAGTTCGCCCATATTGAAAGGTTTAGTCACGTAGTCATACGCGCCCGATCTTAGCCCTTGGATTTTGAAATCTAATTCGCTGCGCGCCGTCAACATAATTATCGGAACGTCGCTAATCTCACGAACTTTTTTGCAAATTTCTATTCCGTCCATTTCCGGCAACATTACATCAAGCAAAATCAAATCGTATCTTTCTTGAACGATTCGCTCATAGGCGCGTTTGCCGTTATTCTCAGTCGCCGTTAAGTATCCCTTCGCGTCTAAAACCTTCTTTACAAATTTAACAATTTCTGATTCATCTTCCACTATAAAAATTTTTGTTTTGCCGTCCATAAAATTAACACTCCCTTCAACTTCGACTGCGCTAATGATACAACAATTTTTCGC
>CAJOIB010000097.1 GCA_905234705.1 uncultured Selenomonadaceae bacterium
TTGTCGCCGCGTCCGCTCAAATTAACCAAAATTGAGCCAGAATCCATTTCCTTAGCGCGACGCATAGCATAAGCAAGAGCGTGGGAACTTTCCAGCGCAGGAATAATTCCTTCGTAGCGACTGAGTTTGAAAAATGCATCAACCGCTTCTCTGTCAGTGGCAACGTCGTATTTCACGCGCCCACATTCACGCAAAAATGCATGCTCCGGTCCAACGCTCGGATAATCCAGCCCGCTTGCGATTGAATAAACCGGCGCAGGTTCACCGCTCGAATCTTTGAGCATAATGCTATCAAAGCCGTGCATAACGCCTTCAGAGCCATAAGTCATAGACGCCGCATTGTCACCAATTTTTTCGCCGCGCCCAAGCGGTTCAACTCCAACTATTTCAACTGGATCATTTATAAACGGCAAAAACATTCCAATGGAATTAGAGCCGCCGCCTACGCACGCAGTTACAACGTCCGGCAGAAAACCCATCATTTCTTGAAATTGCTCGCGCGCCTCATAGCCAACGACCATTTGAAAATCGCGAACCATCATCGGGAACGGGTGAGGTCCAACCGCTGAACCTATGCAGTAAATAGTTTCCTTGTAATTTTCAAGATAATCATTAAAAGCCGCGTCAACAGCCTCTTTGAGCGTGCGCTGCCCGTCTTTGACTGAAACAACTTTAGCGCCCAAAACTTTCATACGCGCAACATTCGGCGCTTGTTTCGCAACGTCAACTTCGCCCATGTAAATCGTACAATCTAAGCCGAAAAACGCCGCCGCCGTAGCCAATGCGACGCCGTGCTGCCCCGCGCCGGTTTCTGCGATAATGCGCTTTTTGCCCATAAATTTCGCAAGCAAACCTTCACCCATGCAGTGATTCAGCTTGTGCGCGCCGGTGTGATTTAAATCTTCGCGTTTGAGGTAAATTTGCGTCTTGCCAATTTTGCGGCTAAGTTTTTCGCAATGATAAACGGGCGTCGGACGACCTTGAAATTCGCGGCGAATCCGGCGGAGTTCATTGATGAATTGCGAAGAATGGCAAATTGTAAGGTAAGCTTCGGTGATTTCTTCCATAGCGGGAACGAGTTGGGGCGGAAGATACGCGCCGCCGAATTTGCCAAAACGCCCATCTTTGGAAGGATAATTTTTCAAATAAGTTGAGTAGTCCATAACTGCCTCCTAAATTTCGATACGTGGGAAAAGTTGCTCGGGTTTGCCGACGACGTGATTATTTTCAAGTTTGCCGAAAATTTCAGCGTCAACGAATTGCATTTTATCAAAGTCCTGCGCGATTTGCAACTGCTCAAAAATCCTGCGCGAAGTGGTCGGCATAAATGGAGAAATCAAAATAGCAATGATACGCAACGATTCAGCCAGATTGTACAAAACATTAGTCAACGCCTGTTTTTGCGTTTCGTCTTTCGCCAATTTCCACGGCGCGGTTTCGTCAATGTATTTGTTGCAGCGCGTGATAAATTTCCAAACCAATTTAACCGCGTCCGAAATTTGAAGATTATCCATAAGCGCGTGATATTCTTTTACGGTTTCGAGCGCCTCAGTTTTCAGTGAAAAAGTATCTTCATTCGGCTCAATCAAACTGCCTTTTTGAAACTTGTTAATCATATTCAGCGAGCGGTGCAATAAATTTCCCAAGTCATTCGCCAAATCCGCGTTAATGCGTTGAATCAGCGCGTCGCGGTTAAAATTGCCGTCCTGCCCTAAAACTATTTCGCGCAGGAGAAAATATCTGATGGCGTCAGCCGAAAATTCGTCAATCAAAAGCATCGGGTCAACAACATTGCCTTTCGACTTCGACATTTTGCCGCCGTCAATAACAAGCCAGCCATGACCATAAACTTTTTTGGGAAGTTCAATACCCAGCGCCATTAAAATACAGCCCCAAATAATTGTGTGGAAACGAACAATTTCCTTTCCAACCAAATGCAAATCTGCGGGCCAATACTTAGCAAATTTTTCGGCGTCATCAAGATAACCAATCGGCGTCAAATAATTCGTCAGCGCGTCGAACCAAACGTAAATTACATGCTTTTCGTCGTCCGGCACGGGAATGCCCCAATTAAACGAAGTCCGCGACACGCATAAATCTTCCAGCCCTTGCTTGATAAAATTAATCATTTCATTTCTGCGCGACTTCGGCTCTAAAAATTCCGGATTGTCTTCAATGTGCTTTAAAACCGCGTCGGCGTATTTCGACATTTTGAAAAAGTAAGCTTCCTCAGAAACTTTTTCAACTGGGCGGTGACAATCGGGACAACAGCCGTTTTCGTCAAGCTGAATTTTCGTCCAATAAGATTCGCAAGGCGTGCAATATAAGCCTGTGTATTCGCCCTTGTAAATATCGCCTTTGTCACGAATGCGCCGGAAAATTTCTTGCACAACTTTATGGTGGCGCGGCTCACTCGTACGAATAAAATCATCATTAGAAATATCCAGCCGCCGCCACAATTCTTTGAAACTGTCGACAATTTTATCAACATATTCAATCGGCGTGATACCCTGCGCCTCAGCCGTGCGTTGAATTTTTTGCCCGTGTTCGTCGCTGCCAGTCAAAAAGAAAACGTCATAGCCCGTCAAACGTTTATAACGGGCGATAGTATCAGCAATCGTCGTACAATAAGCGTGTCCGATGTGTAATTTGGCGCTCGGATAATAAATCGGCGTCGTAATATAATATGAAGGTTTGCTCATAAAAATTTCCTTTCAATTAATTTATTTGCCAAAATTTGAGAGGGCGCGCACGGACGCGCGCCACGCCCGCGCTAGTCACGTGATGTGACTACAGCGGGCAGTTTTCTTTCTTTGCTAAGCGTTTCTTTCTTTCCGAAAATATTAAAAATTTTTTATTTGTTGACTCGGAAGTGCATTTGCAATTTTGGAATACGAATACCCAGCGTTGCCTGCGATTTGTCACGGATTTTAACTTTTTGATTGCTGCCAATATTCGCACCGCCACCACCAGCTTTGGAACTGCCACCAGCTGAACTTTTTTCTGGAGCAGGACTTTCAATTTTAGATTCTTCTTCCGCCTCGATAACTTCAGCGTATACCGGCTTTTCAATAAATTTTTCAAGTTCATCTTTAATGCCCTGCGTCTCAATCAGCTTGGTTACTTTCGTCCGGAATTTTTTATCCATCGTGCCGCGCATAATCATTGCGCTGGTATCCGTGCCATTATCCAGCAATGTGTACAGCGTGCCTTTAAAAAGTTTGCCAATCGCAAAAGTCGCTTCCTTGTCGCTCATGCCCAACTGGCGCGCCTTCTTCATCATACTCAAAATCATCACGTACGAAATATAACTATTCACCGTCAAAAAATCAGCGAGCATATCAAGTTCATCTTCGCTGTCAACATTCACCACATCGCCGCATTCATTCAAAATAATCTGCGCGACGCTCTTGGCGCTCATTGACGCATTTTTGCTGATAACATACGCGCCTAAACCTTGACCAGAAATTATCGACGGCGTTATGAACAGCCGCACAATTTCATTATTCGGAAAAGCCGCTTCGAGCGTTTCAAGTTTCAAATCGGCAACCACCGAAACAATCAGCGCATCCGGAGTAACTTTGTCGGCTAAACGACTAAGCATCTTTTCAGTTTCATGTGGCTCGAAAATTAAAAACAAAATCGCCGAATTGGGCACAAAATCATTGATATTTCTCCGAAAATGCACGCCGTATTTCTGCACAATCTGATTTCCAATTTCTTCCGGAAAATTGCCGACGTAATAACCATCTTCCGCGCCGTGCAATGTCAAGCCGCGAATCAAAATTTCTGTGAAAAATTCATCGCCTCCAACGATACCCTTAACAGTCTTGTTCATCTTCAAAACTCCTCTCCAAATCAACGACAGCATTATAAATTTCGCGCCGACTGAGATTAAATTTCTGAGCAACTTCACGAATGGCGGATTTTTTATCAGTACCGGCGGCAATTAAATTTTGATAAACGTCAAGAAAATTTTCAGCGGGCGCAGTTTCAGTTTCAGCTTTGCGTCCCTCGACGATAATCACAAATTCGCCGCGCGGTTCGTCAATTTTTTCAGCAAGTTCAGCCAGCCCTGCGCGAATAAATTCTTCGTGAATTTTAGTCAATTCGCGCGCAATGCAAGCCGGACGATTGCCGAAAACTTCAGCCATTTCAGCCAAAATTTTTTTAATGCGATGCGGCGCTTCATAAAAAATCAAAGTCTCAGTGTGCGTCGCCAGTTCATTTAGCGTTTCATTACGGTTTTTCGTTGATTTGGGCAAAAATCCTGCAAAGGTAAATTTGGAAGTATCGAGCCCCGAACAAATCAGCGCGCTCAAAGCGGCATTCGCGCCAGGCACAGGGCAAACGGTAATATTTTCCGCCACAGCCAATTTTACTAAATCAGCGCCAGGGTCGGAAATGGCAGGTATACCGGCGTCAGAAACGCAGGCGACATTTTTACCTTCGCGCAGAAGTGGCAAAATTTTATTGGCGTCAACAAATTCGTCATAGCGAATCAGCGGCGTGTGAATATCAAAATGCGCCAAAAGTTTTCGCGTGTGGCGGGTGTCTTCGGCGGCGATTATGTCAACCGTTTTCAAAATATTAATCGCGCGAAAAGTCATATCTTCCAAATTGCCAATCGGCGTAGCAACCAAATATAAAATTCCAGTCATAGTCAAATATCTCCAAAAGGAGCGCGCACGGATGCGCGCCGAACCCCGCCGCGAATTAGTCAGCTGGATGCTGACTATCTGAGCGGCGCTTTCTTTGCCAGCGTTTCTTTCTAGAAAGAAATGCTGAATCACAATCCATAAATTTTTTTTATTTCCGGCGTATATGAACCGTCTGATTCGTGAACAACCAGCGGCGGTAAAATTTTTAAACTGCCTGCATTTGCTCCAACGACCGCCTCAATCATTATCAAATTCGCATTGCGCCCAATTTTCGGCTGAATGATTTGCAGGCGTTTCATTTCAAATTGGTGTCTGTGCAGTGCGTCAACAATTTCAGTCAGCCGCGCCGCTAAATGTATCATACAAAAACTGCCATGAAATTTCAGCACAAATCGCGCCGCCGTTACAACGTCCTCAAGTGTGGCTGTAAATTCGTGACGAGCCCTCGCTACGCCGTGAAATTTATTTGAATCGCCGTCCTTCACCGGAACATACGGCGGATTTGCAATTACCAAATCAAAACTTTCTGCGCGAAAAATATTTCTGTGCTGCCGATAATCGCCCTCAATCACGGTTATTTTTTCAGCAAGATTATTCAACTCAACATTCCGCCGCGCCGTTTCAGCCATTCGCGAATTTAATTCCACCGCGCAAATACTTTCAACTTCATCGGCTATCAACAACGGTATCACGCCCGTACCCGTTCCCAAATCTAAAACTTTGAATTTCCGCTTCAAAATTGGGAAATGCGCTATCAATACCGAATCCATTGAAAAGCAAAATTCCTGTTCGTTTTGGATAATGCGCCGCCCAGATTTCATTAAATCGTCAAGCCGCTCGCCCTCACGCAATTCAATATTCATTTCTTAAAATTCTTCGGCTTAGGATTTTTATTTGGGCGATTTGGATTTTTGCCAACTTTATTTTTATTGGGGCGCGGACGCTCAACCGGCTCTGCTTCAATGTCAATTTCTTCTGGTTCGTCAACAATGCTGGAAATTTCCGAAGCGTCGCCCTCAAGCGGCATCAAATCTCCCCAAGCCGCCACTATCGTTTTGCCGTCGTCAGAAAGTATCGTTGCATTTTTCCGCGTCTCATTAATCGAAATGACCTTGCCGCCGATTTTATCCTTGAAAACAACGCGCTCGCCTTGCTTGGGCTGGAAATTCTGCGCCTGCTCAATATAATTCTGGTGGTAATAATCATTTTCGTACTTCAAACAGCAAAGCAACCTGCCGCAAATGCCAGAAATTTTTGTAGGATTCAGCGAAAGATTTTGCTCCTTAGCCATACGAATTGAAACCGGCGCAAAATCGCCCAGAAAAGTCGAACAGCAAAGCACGCGCCCGCAACAGCCAATTCCGCCCAAAATCCGCGCCTCTTCGCGAATGCCGACCTGCCGAAGTTCAATCCGCGTGTGAAAAATATATGCCAAATCCCGAACCAGCGCCCGAAAGTCAACCCGATTTTCCGCCGTGAACTCGAATACAATTTTATTCATATCGAAAGTATAAACAACGTTAATCAGATTCATCGGCAAACCGTGTTCAGCAATTTTTTCAGCGCAAATATCGAAGGCACGCTTTTCCTTAACGTGATTTTCCGCAACGCGCGCAAGGTCGGCTTGAGTAGCTTTACGATAAATCCGGCGCGGCGTCTGGATATTCGGACAATCGGGACTTTCAGAAATTGGAATTTCGCGCACGCCGATAACCACTTCGCAACATTCTAGCCCGCGCACAGTTTCAACAATCACAGAATCGCCGCATTTTATATCGTCGTCGCCAGGGTCGAACAAATGAACCTTGCCGGCTTTTTTCAGCCGAACACCGATAACTTTTTGCAATGTAATTTTAGCCTCCCTAAAAAAATTGCCCCGACATTTGCCGAGGCTGTAAAATTTATTTTTAAAATTGATATTAACGTTTTGAGAATTGTGAAGCTTTGCGGGCTTTTTTGAGACCGTACTTGCGGCGTTCTTTTTCGCGCGGGTCACGGGTAACAAAACCTGCTTTTTTGAGCGCGGGACGCAAACCTTCATCGAGTTCCATAAGAGCACGAGTAACGCCGTGACGAATAGCGCCGGCTTGTCCGGAAGTGCCGCCGCCTTTAACATTCGCGACAACATCATATTTATCTTCCATTTCGGTAAGGACGAGCGGCTGACGAACGATCAGCTCAAGCGTTTTCAAACCAAAATAATCTTCCATAGCGCGCCCGTTAATGGTAACTTTGCCACTGCCCGGGATAAGGCGAACGCGGGCGATAGAACTTTTGCGGCGACCTGTGCCGTAATAACTAACTTCTGCCATTTATAATCACCTTTCGATTTTCAATTCTTCGGGCTGTTGAGCGGCGTGTGGGTGTTTGTCGCCAACGTACACGTGAAGTTTTCTGAACAAATCTGCGCCGAGTTTATTTTTCGGCAACATACCTTTAACGGCGTGTTCAATGATGCGTTCGGGATATTTTCTGAGCCATTCAGCAGCAGTTGCAAATTTCGCGCCGCCAGGATAGCCGGTATGATGATAATAAAGTTTTTTGCGAAGTTTTTTGCCGGTGAATACGGCTTTTTCCGCGTTAATGACGATAACATAATCGCCGGTATCAACGTGCGGAGTAAATTCGGGTTTATTTTTACCGCGCAGGACTTTAGCAATTTCCGACGCAAGGCGACCTACTACTTGCCCTTCAGCGTCAAACAGATACCATTTCTTTTCAACGCTTCCCGCCTTTGCCATGTAAGTATCTTTCATTGGATTTTCCTCCAGAATTACGAAATCTAAATCAGCAATCGAACATCCGGGGCTATGGAAATATTTCAATTGCCGTGCTTATGTATCATAAACAAATCCTGCCGCCTTGTCAAGAAAAAGCTTGCCAATTTTAATTATTGTGTTTAAAATCAATACAGCATTTCTTTCTTTTCGGAAAGAAAGAAACGCTTAGCAAAGAAAGAAAACTACCCGCTGTAGTCACATCACGTGACTAGCGCGGGTGTAGCGCGCATATTGCGTAGGAGTGGATATTTTTAAGTGTCGAATGCTAAATTGAAAATCGCGCAAAAATTAAAACTGAAAAAGTATCGCGCAGAATTAAATTTATTTACAGCTGAAGGTTTGCGCCTGTGCGAAATGGTAAATCCCTCTCAAATCGAGTTCGGTTTTTTCACCGCAGAATTTTTAAAAAGTCCGCGGCAAATAAAATTAATTGAGCGCCTAAAAAATTTCGCGCAGATGTACGAAATACCGGCGGCAACTTTCGCAAAAATCAGCGACACCGAAACTCCGCAGGGCATAATGTTAATCGTGCGACAAAAAATTTCAACGCCCGAAGAAATTTTAACAAAAAAAATAATCGTGGCACTGGACGCGGTACACGACGCGGGAAATTTGGGAACAATTTTGCGAACGGCAGAAGCGTTTGGTTGCGGTATGGCGGTACTGGAAGATTCGGCGGACATTTTTAATCCAAAAGTCGTGCGAGCGTCAATGGGCGCAATTTTCAATTTGCCGATTGTAAAGTTATCGTGGCTAAAGTTTTTAGAATTAATGAAGTCAGCGGGCGTCGAAATTTTGGCGGCGGCGCTTGATTCGACGGCTGAAATTTATTTTGAGCATAATTTTACCGGAAAAAGCGCGATAATTTTTGGCAGTGAAGCGGAAGGCGTATCGGCTGAAATTTTGCGTGCGGCTAAGAAAATTTACATTCCGATGAGCGGGCGCGCTGAAAGTTTGAATGTGGCGCAAGCGGCGGCGATTATTATTTCCGAGGCGGTTCGACAAAATTTTTCTTGACATAATCTGATTAAAATGGTACACTTCACAAGCTGAATTGATTTTAGCAATTACCGCGGGGTGGTGTAAACGGCAACACATTGGGCTCATAACCCAAAGAGTATCGGTTCGATTCCGGTCTCCGCAACCAAGCTGATGTAGCTCAGTCGGAGGATAAGGTCACCAGTTCAATCCTGGTCATCAGCTCTATCATGGCGGCATAGCTCAGTTGGTCAGAGCATTCGGTTCATACCCGGAGTGTCCCCAGTTCGAATCTAGGTGCCGCCACCAACTTTGTAAACTAACTCCCCCTGCTTAGGGGTTTTATTTTTAAGGAGGTCGAAAAATGCGCACAAACATTACGCTTTCCTGTACCGAATGTAAAAATCGCAATTACAGGACCAACAAAAACAAAAAAAATACCCCCGACAGAATTGAACTGAAAAAGTATTGCAAATTCTGCAAAAAGCATACTCTTCATAAGGAAACTAAGTAAACGGCAACGGGCGGAGGTGTAAGATTTGGCGGAAAAAACTGAAGCCGTCGAGAAAAAAGGCGCATTGCAATTTCTTCGTGAAGTGCGAGCCGAATTAAACAAAGTATCGTGGCCGACTAAAAAAGAGCTGGTTTCTTACACGGGCGTAGTTGGATTAACCGTAGTGATAGTTTGCGCGCTGATATGGGTATGTGACACGGCATTTGCAAAACTTTTTCGCGTCATCCTCGGCTGAAAGGAGTCCTTATGGAACACAAGCCTAACGATTCAGAACAAAAGGATAAATCCAAGCGGGCGTGGTACGTCATTCACACTTTTTCCGGCTATGAAAATAAAGTCAAGGCAAATTTGGACAAAAAAGTTATAGCGCAGGATTTAGGCGACGTGATTTTTGACGTGGTTGTGCCAATGCGCGAAGAATCCGAGTTCAAAGACGGCAAGCGTCGAGTTGTCAAGAAAAAGCTGATTCCAGGTTACGTTATGGTTGATATGATTGTCAATAATTATTCGTGGTTCGTCGTGCGAAATACCAACGGCGTCACGGGCTTTGTTGGCTCAGAAAAAGAACCGATACCGCTTACCTTGGACGAGGCTAAACGAATCTTAGTTGAATTGGCAGAGGCGCGCCCCGAAGATACTCCGATTGGCTTTGAGATTAACGACCGCGTAAGGATAATTTCTGGCTTGTTTGAAAATCGCGTTGCTATTGTAAAGGATATTGACGTTGCTAAGAGGCGCGTTAAAGTTTTGGTGGAAAATGCGCCGGTAGATTTGGATGTCAGCGAAGTTGAGAAAATTTAACCTTCAACGAGAGGGGGTGTAATTGTGGCAAAGAAAATTACCAAAGTTGTCAAGTTGCAAGTTCCGGCGGGTAAAGCTACACCAGCGCCGCCTGTAGGTCCTGCGCTCGGTCAAGCGGGCGTCAACATTATGGCGTTCGTCAAAGAGTTCAACGACCGCACCGCGCAACAGGTAGGCTTGATTATTCCGGTTGAAATTTCGGTTTACGAAGACAGATCTTTTACATTTATCACGAAAACTCCACCGGCGGCTATCCTGTTGAAAAAAGCGGCTGGTATTGAAAAAGCTTCTGGCGAGCCGAATAAAAATAAGGTTGCGAAACTTCCGCGCGCTAAGGCTGTGGAAATTGCCGAGATGAAGATGAAAGATCTCAATGCGGCGTCAATCGAGGCGGCAACGCGTATGATTGAAGGCACTGCTCGCAGTATGGGAATTGAGATTGTCGCGTAATTTTTAACCGTGGGAGAGAAATCGATTGTACCACGAGGAGGAATTTTTGTAATGGCAAAGAAAAGCAAGAAATATCGTGCGGCGGCTGAACTTATTGAAGCCGGTAAATTGTACGAAGTCGACGCGGCTGTTGATTTGGCGAAAAAAACTGCCACAGCTAAATTCGACGAAACGATTGAAATGCACGTTCGCCTCGGCGTTGACCCGAAATACGCTGACCAACAAGTTCGCGGCGCGGTAGTGTTGCCGAATGGTATTGGTAAGTCCAAGCGCGTTTTGGTTTTCACTAAGGGCGAAAAAGTTAAGGAAGCTGAAGACGCCGGAGCAGATTTCGTTGGTTCAGATGAACTTATCGAAAAAATCAAGGGCGGCTGGTTCGAGTTCGACGTTGCGGTTGCTACGCCGGATATGATGGGCGTTGTTGGTCGTCTTGGTAAACTCTTAGGTCCGCGCGGTTTAATGCCGAACCCGAAACTCGGTACTGTCACAATGGATTTGGCTAAGGCTATCAATGAGCAAAAAGCCGGTAAAATTGAATACCGCACTGACAAAGCCGGTAACATTCACTGCCCGATTGGCAAAGCGTCATTTGATAATCAGAAATTGCAGGAAAATTATCAGACGTTGCTTGATACATTAATCCGTGTGAAACCGGCGGCAGCTAAGGGACAGTACGTAAAATCAATCACGCTCAGCGCAACAATGGGTCCTGGCGTACCGGTTATTTTACCGTAATTTTCGCTAACAACTAAAAAATATTTGACCATAGACAGCAGGTTCGATTTATCGATTAAAGCGCCTGCCGAGGTCGGAGCTTTACCATTAAAAAAGTTTCTCCGATTGTCTTTGGTCGGGGGGGAGGTGATTTTGACGTGGGTGTTACACCTAAGAAAGAGGCAGTTGTTGCCGAAATAAAAACTTGGCTGACAGAGGCTAAAAGCGTTGTTGTCACTAGTTATAAAGGCTTGAATGTTGCGACAGATACTCAAATGCGCCGTGAATTGCGCGAGGCTGGCGTTCAATATAAAGTTGTGAAAAATACAATGCTGAGAATCGCGACGAAAGATTTGGGCATTGAAGGTCTTGATTCGCACCTTGAGGGCACAACGGCGATAGCTTTTTCAACGGCTGATGCGGTTGCTCCGGCGAAAATTCTTGTTGATTTTATGAAGAAGAATAAGCTGGAAGATGCGGGCATTTTGACGATTAAAGCCGGATTGCTCGATAATAAAGTTCTCAGCGATAAGGAAGTTAAAGCGCTTGCCGCATTGCCGAGCAAGGAAGAACTCATTGCAAAACTGTTGGGCAGCATGAATGCGCCGCTTGCAAATACCGTTGGCTTGTTGTCCACGATTATCAGAAATGCTATTGGCGTTATCGATGCTCTGCGCGAAAAGCGCGAAAAAGAAGCAGCTTGATTTATGTGACAAGTGATATGGGAAATGGGATATGAGTAAAATACATTTCACATACCACATTTCACATTTCACTTAACTTAGGAGGTTAATTAATAATGACTAAAGAAGAAATTATTGAAGCTATAGGCTCAATGACAGTATTGGAACTTTCGGAACTCGTAAAAGCTATGGAAGAAAAATTCGGCGTATCGGCAGCAGCACCGGTAGCAGTTGCAGCAGCAGCTCCGGCAGCAGCGGCAGAAGCTGAAGAAGAAAAAACTGAATTTGACGTTGTACTCGCAGAAGTCGGCGCTGAAAAAATAAAAGTTATAAAGGTCGTGCGCGAAGCTACCGGTCTCGGACTCAAGGAAGCTAAGGCTCTCGTCGATGGCGCTCCCGCTCCTGTCAAAGAAAAAATTTCCAAGGCTGACGCGGAAGCCCTCAAAGCTAAACTCGAAGAAGTCGGCGCGAAAGTCGATATTAAGTAAGTCGAAATTTAAATTAACGCAAATAAAATCAAGGGTGGTATCGGTGAATTTGCCGACGCCACCCTTTTTGATTAGCAATGAGTTTATTAATTTTTATTTGTTGCTATTAATTTTTTCGCGTTCCTTACGTTTGCACTCTTGAAAACGTTTCATTGATTTGGAAATTTTATCGCGCGTCTCTTGCGGAATAATTTTTCCAATTTGTTTTTCAAGGAGTTTAGCTTTATGTTCCGGCGTGCGATTTTTGGCATATTCCGACATTTTTGCACGTGTCGAATCACTTTTTTTCTTACC
The DNA here is from genome assembly GCA_905234705.1 of uncultured Selenomonadaceae bacterium. Lineage (GTDB taxonomy): Bacteria > Bacillota > Negativicutes > Selenomonadales > Selenomonadaceae > Quinella. The sequence goes on from CAJOIB010000097.1 coordinate 12,364, forward strand.
CTTGTGAGCCGCTGACATATTAGATTTGCCATGCTCTTTAATACGTTGCTCCAATGAACGTCGAGTTTGTCCAACATAGCATTTGCCATTGATGAGATTTTCCAACTTGTAGACAATCATAAAAAAATCTCCCGCCTTTCTTGACAAATCCAACGCGAGAGTTTAACATTTTTTTGTCAACAATATTTGTGGCTTGTAGCCATTTTTTTTATTTAAGGGGTGATAATATGACTGAAAAAATTTCTGAAGCGGCGAAAATTCTGCGCGACGCGAAAATTATTTTAATCGGCGCGGGCGCGGGTTTATCGACGGCGGCGGGTTATACTTATTCTGGCGAACGCTTTGAAAAAAATTTTGCCGATTTCGAGAAAAAATACGGCTTTCAAGATATGTACAGCGGCGGTTTTTATCCGTACGCAACGCCCGAAGAATTTTGGGCTTATTGGAGCAGAAATATTTTCATTAATCGCTACGACCAACCGCCCTCGGAAGTCCATTTGAAACTCTTGGAAATTGTTCGTGACAAAGATTATTTTGTGCTGACTACGAACGTTGATCATCTTTTTCAAAATGCCG
>CAJOIB010000098.1 GCA_905234705.1 uncultured Selenomonadaceae bacterium
CCGCCGCAAAGATTTTGGCAACTGCATTATGGTTTATCTGCGCGACGGCGAAAGTGATTTTGAATTGGAATTGCGATTTAATAAGGGCGTCGATAAAAAAATTAATCTTGGCGGAAATCCGACGCACCTTGCATTTGTGGTTGAAGACTACGCGGCGGCGCTCGAAAAACATAAGGCGCTAAACTGCATAACTTCAACCAACGCGGCGGGTATGCACTTTATCAAAGATCCCGACGGTTACAGCCTTGAAATTATGTCGAAAGATTTTCTTGAAATGATTTCCGCCAAAAATTGAGCAAAAAAAATTCCGACTTACTAACAGCCGGAGTCTTTTTAAAATTTGGGAATTGTTAAACAGTAGCCTTTATTTTTTACGTGCGATATTGTAATTTCGTCGCCAGAAATGCTTTTAATTTTGCGCCGCAGATTGCTAACGTGCATTTTCAACGAAGAACTTGTATCTTTTAATTCGCCTTCCTGCCATAAATTTTTGTAAAGAGTTTCTGAACTAATCGGCACATTGACACTTTCAACCAGCGCCAGCATCAATTTAAATTCAATCGTCGTTAAATCCAGCGGCTTATCTTTGATTGAAACTTTGTGGCTCTTCGGATAAATAATAATATCGTTTCCAATGTGAACGCCAAAATCATTGAGCAACGCCGAAATATTTTGTTCGTGCAAAAGTCCTTCGCCGCTGCTCTTGACCCAAAAGGGTAGTATACCTGTTTCCAAAAATCTGGGGGGGGTGATATATCTTTTATGTTATCTACGGGCAAAATAAATCCATTGACGATAGGGCGACCATTCAAAGTAAACAGGTTGCCCCATTCAAAAACAATTTTCTCTGCATTGTCAAAAGTTTGCATTCTGTAAAATAAATAGTACGACGCCTGCCATTGCCATTCGCTGGACAAATCTAAATTCCGTGGCTTATCGGCAAAACAATTTTCAAGGCGGCTGATATAATTTTGCTGATCGTTCGGGTGAATGTGCGCCAATGACGACAGCATATTTTTATTTGTGATGTCCGAGATTTTTTTCAAGCCTACCAAATTCAGAAACGCCTTATTGACGCAACAGTAGGGAAAATCATTCTCGTAGAAAAAACATTTTAAAGCAATGCCGGTCGCGTTAAAAAAATTGTGCAGAATTTCATTTGTATACGCCAAATCTACAGGACCAATAAAATTGTCCATTGCGAGCATAGATTGAGCCGCCTGGATTTGAACATTTTTAATTGGCTGATGAACGTGATAATGTGATACCAAAAGTTCGCCGTCAATAATCTGTAGATAAAACGAAAAATGCAACTTCGGAAAATAATTTTCGCGCGCGCCCGTGCCTCTGAAACTTATCTTAGCAAAGACAACGCAAGAATCCGCTGACGACGCGCTGATAAAATAATCTTCGTCCACGATTTTATAATTTTCCGTAACGACGCCGCACTTGGATTTGAAAAAATTTCTAATCTCGTCAAAATCAGTAAGTACAAGGGATTCGCCCGAACCAATCCACGTGAATTTTTCGGGATTTGTAAAACTTAAAACTTTGTCAACGTCCTTTTCAACATAAAAAGCTTGAATCATTTGCTTCACGATAACGATTGCCTGTCTCTCATAAAACTCTCTCATAATCATAGCTTGATAAATGAAAACTTACCAGCTACCCCCTTCAATTATAGTAGAATACTGGATACTGCAATGATAAGGGAGCGTGTGACGAATGTCAAGATTAGCAAAAAGAATCTTAATTTTGATAATGATTCTGGTTGCAATGAGTTTAATATTAACAGGTTGCGGCGGCAGTCAGCAAAAACCTCAGCAAATGCAAGCCGTCCAGGTTAAAGCAATGCCGGTTTTAGTTGCCGATGCGCCGCTAAGTTACGAATACAGCGGACAAGTTATCGGTAAAGGCGAAGTAAAGGTTCAGTCGAGAATCAGCGGCAGAATTACTGAAAAATATATTCACGGCGGGCAAGCGGTTTCTGAAGGGCAGGCGCTTTTTAGAGTTGATTCGCGCCAGTACGAAGCGGCGGTTTTGCAGGCACAGGCAAATCTCAGCAAAAGTAAAACCACTTTGAGCAATTATAAATTAGACCTTGAGCGGTATCAAAAATTATTAGCGTCGGGCGCAGTTCCGGAGCAAACTGTAACTAATCAAAGATCTATGGTTCGCGCGCAAGAATCGGACGTTGAAGCAATGACAGCCATGTTGATGAAGGCGCAGGACGATTTGAAAGATACCGTTGTTTACGCTCCAATCAGCGGTCGCGCAGGAATTGACGATTTGGCGATTGGTACTTACGTTAACGCGGGCAATACAAATTTGGTTACAATCAGTTCAAACGACCCGATATTTGTTCAGTTCAGTATTTCAGAAATGGAATATTTGAGATTTATGAATGCGCGGCAAAATTCAAATAGAAATCGCGGGCAACGCATCAGAATTTCGCTGACATTGGCGGACGGCACGAATTATCCTTATTACGGGCAATTTGGTGAAGCCGGAAATACATTGGCTGATAATACCGGCACTTTAATTTTGCGTACGATTTTTGATAATCCGGAAAATCTTTTAGTGCCTGGAATGTTCGCGAAAGTTACGATTAGCGGGCTCACAATTCCAAACAGTGTACTTGTTCCCGAAAGAGCTTTGCAACAACTTTTGGGCGAATCTTTTGTGCTGGTTGTAAACGCTGAAAATAAATCTGAAATTCGCACTGTGAAACTTGGTGAAAAAATCGGCTCTTATTATGTTGTGACTGACGGGCTGAAAGCGAATGATATGGTTATCGTTGAGGGCTTAAGCAAACTGCGCGAAAATATGCCGGTGGAAGTAACGACGGTTACGGCTGAAGATATGGGCTTTTCGTTGAGAGAGAACAGCGAACTTTTCAGCACGGACAAGTGAGGTAGCGATATGGCAAAATTTTTTATACACAGACCGATTTTCGCTATTGTTATTTCAATTATAATCGTCATTGTGGGAGTTTTGGCGGGCTTACAACTTCCTATCGCGCAGTACCCGCAAATCGCGCCGCCGACAATTTCAGTCAGTACTTCGTACGTTGGCGCGAATGCCTCAACCGTTGATGAAACTATCGCGCAGATTATTGAGCAAAAAGTTAACACTACTCAAGGTATGGATTATATGTCGTCGAATTCGGGCGATGACGGCTCATATCGTTTGAGCGTGGTTTTTAATGTTGGAACTGACGGCGATATGGACGCGGTTAAAGTTCAAAATAACGTTGCGGGCGTGATAAATCGCTTACCTGCAGATGTTCAAAGTGCGGGCGTGACGACGGTTAAATCTTCCAGCGATAACGCAATGATTTTCGCGCTTTACTGCGAGAATGGAAAATACAGCCGCACATTTATAAAAAATTACGCGGATATTTATTTGCTGGATAAAATTCAGCGCGTTGAAGGCGTCGGCAATGTTCAAGTTTTCGGCGCAGATTATGCAATTCGTGTTTGGCTGAATCCGGAAAAATTGGCGTCGTACAATCTCGTTACGAGCGATATTATTTCAGCCATTAAAAAGCAAAATGCGCAAGCCGCCGCCGGTACTATTGGAACTTTGCCCGCTAATCAAGGGCAGGAAAAACAATATACTGGCAAAATTTATGGGCGACTTTCCACCCCCGAAGAATTTGCTGACGTTATCATAAAATCTGACAGGAGCGGCTCATTGATTCGGCTGAAAGACGTTGCGCGGGTTGAAGTCGGCGCAAAGGACAATTCGACCATTTCAAAATTTAATGGGCATCCTTCGATAGGTTTTTCAATCAATTTAACTTCGGACGCAAACGCAATGGAAACGCTCGGCGAAATCAAAGAAATTCTGAAAGAGGCGCGGGAAGATTTTCCGGACGGCATTTTATATGGTCAAGTATTAGACAGCACAGAATTTATTGAAGCGTCGCTTGAAGAAGTCATTGAAACTTTTGTTGAAGCGTTGATATTGGTTGTGCTGGTAATTTTCGTATTTCTGCAAAGCTGGCGCGCGACGATAATTCCGCTGCTGGCAGTGCCGGTTTCGTTAATTGGAACATTGGGCGCGTTTGTAGTTTTGGACTTCACGATAAACACGCTAACACTTTTTGCAATGGTTTTAGCGATAGGCTTGGTTGTCGACGACGCAATAGTTGTTATTGAAAATGTCGAGCAGCATATGGAAACGGATCATTTATCGCCGGTTGAGGCAACCGAAAAAGCGATGGCGGAAGTTCAAGGACCGGTTGTAGCGATAGCGTTTGTATTGGCGGCGGTTTTCATACCGGTAGCATTTTTGGGCGGAATGATGGGCGTACTTTACAGACAATTCGCGTTGACAATCGCGGTATCAATGGGTTTGAGCGCGTTTATAGCTTTGACATTGACGCCGGCGCTCTGCGCGATGATTTTAAAGCCGCACGACCCTAACGCTAAAAAAGGTATCCTGGATAAATTTTTTGACGCCTTTAATAACGCCTTCGACCGTACAAAAAATGTTTATGTGAAAATCGTTGCCGGATTTATCAAGCGTTCCAAATTTGCGATTTTATTTATGCTGATAATCTGTGGCTTGACGGGATTTTTGTATAAAATCATACCGTCAACTTTCGTGCCGAGCGAAGATCAAGGCTACTTTATGACGGGAATATCTTTGCCGGAAGGAACTTCGCTAAATCACACCTCA
>CAJOIB010000099.1 GCA_905234705.1 uncultured Selenomonadaceae bacterium
TCTGCGCGACGGACATTTGAAAGTTCGGCGCTATTTTTTTGCTTGCTTGACGTTGCAATTTGCAGGAAATATAATAGGCTAAGTCAATCAAGAATTTGGGGCGGATTTTAATGGACGAAGAAAATCAGAAAACTGCAGCCGAGATAGCCGAACAAAAAGCGGTCGCGCTGAAATACGATATGCAACAGGACACAGCGCCGCGCGTTATCGCTAAAGGGCGCGGGCACGTTGCCGAACATATTTTAGAGACCGCGCAGAAAAATTCTATTCCGGTTTATCAAAATAAATCGTTGGTTAGTATGTTAATGGCGCTTGAGATTGACCGCGAAATTCCGCCCGAACTTTACAAAACTATCGCTGAGGTTATGGCTTACGTTTACAAAATGGACAAAGACAAAGGGCGCGCCAATGCTGCTAAAAATTTAAATCGCGGTCGCCCGCTCATTTGAGGTGAAAATTTCTTGCCGATTTATAATGCTCCGATTTTAAAAATTGACGCCGCCGAAACTCGCCGATACGCCGGTTTGAAAAATGCTCAAAACTTCGACGAACAAAATATTGCCGACGCCTGCGAAGATGCGCTCTTACTTTTGGACGTGCGCGGCGTTTGGAAAATTTACGATTATGACTGCGCGAGCCACATTGTAAATTCTGAGCCGCCTTTTGAAATCATCGGCGCGTCGATTGTCAAACATTTAGCCGGTTGCGAAAAAGTTGCTTGCATTGCCGTCACGGTTGGCGAAAATATCGAAAATGAAGTTTCGCGCAGGTTTACCGTTGGCAATTATGTTTCGTCGGTACTTTTGGACGCCGCCGCCACAGCTGCGGTTGAGCAAGCCGCTGATTCTCTTGAAAAAATTATCGCCCGTGAAACCGCTAAGGATAGTTACAAAATGCGCTGGCGTTTTAGTCCTGGCTATGGCGATTGGCAGCTTGATAATCAAGAAAATTTTTTTGAAATAACCGGCGCGTGCGAAATTGGAATGAGTCTTAGCGCGGCGATGATGCTTATTCCGCGAAAATCCGTCACCGCGATTATCGGCTTGGAGCAAGTGGTCAGTGGTCAGGGGTCAGTGGTCAGGAATAAAATAAAGTCCTGCGCGAATTGCAGTAAAACAAATTGCCCTTCGCGTGCTTGATTAGGGTACAGGGGCAAGTGAAGAGGGAATAGTGATTTTTCTCCTAATCCCTAGCCCCTTTCCACTAAACCCTAGAAAAGGAGTGTGGAACTTGCAAAAATTTGAAAAATGGCAGGGCTGCGGCAATGACTTTGTGATAATCGACAGCCGCATTGACAGCCATATCGACGACGCTAAAAAAATTTCCAGCCTTTGCGACAGGCATTTTGGAATAGGCGCGGACGGCGTGATTTACGTTTTGCCCAGCGAAGTTGCCGATGTGCGAATGAGAATTTTCAACGCGGACGGCTCTGAAGCTGAAATGTGCGGCAATGGCATTCGCTGTTTCACGAAATATTTGGGCGGCGGCGATTTGAAAGTCGAAACCGGCGCAGGTATTTTGGCGGTCGCGCTGAATAATAATCTGGTAACTGTCGATATGGGCGCGCCGATTCTTGACGCTGAAAAAATTCCAGTTGCCGATTTTACCGGCGAAATTATTAACCAGCCCATTGACATTGACGGCAAAATTTTTAAAATGACGTGCGTCAGTATGGGCAATCCGCACTGCGTGATTTTCGTTGACGATTTGAGCAAGATAAATCTCGCGCAGATTGGACCGAAATTCGAGACGCACAAAAAATTTCCGCGGCGTACAAATACCGAATTTGTTGAAGTTGTCGGCGAAAATGAATTGCGAATGCGGGTTTGGGAACGCGGCAGCGGAATAACTTTGGCGTGCGGTACGGGAACTTGCGCGACGGTTGTTGCGGCTAATCTTAACGGCTTGACTGGTAAGTCTGCGCTGGTTCATTTGGACGGCGGCGATTTGCAAATCGATTGGCGCGCTGATAATCACGTTTATATGACGGGCGCGGCTGAAAAAGTTTTTGTTGGAGAATGTTGATGGACAGAGGATTATTGATTGTAATATCCGGCGCGAGCGGCACGGGCAAAGGCACAGTTTGTAAAAGGCTATTGGCTGAAAATCCGAATTTGGTTTATTCTATTTCGGCGACTACCAGATCTCCGCGAGCCGGTGAAACCGACGGCGTTGAATATTTTTTCTTGACAGTTGACGAATTTAAAAATTGGATAGCCGAGGGCAAATTTCTTGAATATGCTGAAGTCTATGGTAATTTTTATGGGACGCCTGCTCATAAAATTGAAGAGCGCTTGAATCGCGGCGAAGATGTTTTGCTGGAAATTGATATTCAAGGCGCGCTGAATGTTATGCAGAAACGTCCCGATGGCGTGTACATTTTTTTATTGCCGCCGTCCATTGACGAATTGAAAAAGCGCATAACAAACCGCGGCACTGAATCAGCTGAAACTTTTTCGCGCAGAATGAGAGCCGCCGCCAATGAAATTGAAACCGGTAAAAAATATCAATATGCCGTTGTGAATGATACAGTTGACGCCGCGGTTGCAAAAATTCAAGCGATAATCGCCGCCGAGCGCTGCAAAGTTATTCGCAATGAAAATCTTTTTGAGAGTTTGACTAAGTGAGGTAATTTTTTTATGAATGCTCCAAGCATGGTAAATCCTTCAACGGACGATATGGTAAAACGCACGCATAGCCGCTATACATTGGTAGTATTGGCGTCGAAGCGCGCGCGTCAACTTTTGGCGGGCGAACCCTGCCACGTCGATAATCCTTCAAATAAATTCGTGACCAACGCAATGGAAGAAATTTTTGAAGGCAAAGTTACCTACGAGATGAATGGAGAAACGCCAGAATGAACGAACTTACCGGAAAAAATATTCTAATCGGCGTGACCGGCGGAATAGCGGCGTACAAAGTCGTTGAAGTCGTCAGCAGGCTGAAAAAATTGGGCGCTGAAGTTCGAGTAGTAATGACGCGCGCCGCCGCCGAATTTGTTGCTCCGCGCACTTTTCAAGAAATTACCAAAAATCCCGTGTCTGTAGAAATGTTTGCAGGCACGGTTAATTTTCACGTTGAACACATCGCGCTGGCGAATTTTGCTGATGTGCTTTTAATCGCACCGGCAACTGCGAATTTTTTGGCAAAGGCGGCTCACGGTATAGCCGACGATTTATTGACAACGATTGTCTTAGCAACGACCGCGCCGATGATGGTAGCGCCGTCAATGAATACGCGAATGTTGGAACATCCGGCGACGCAGGCGAATTTGAAAATTTTGGAGAATCGCGGCGTTAAAATTATCGACGCTGAAATTGGACTTTTGGCGTGCGGCACGAGCGGCAAGGGCAGATTATCTGAGCCGGAAAATATTTGCGCTGAGATTGTTAAATTTTTTGCGCCGAAGATTTTGGAAGGCAAAAAAATTTTGGTGACGGCGGGCGGTACGATTGAGCCGATTGATCCGGTTCGATTTATCGGCAATCGTTCAAGCGGCAAAATGGGCTATGAAATTGCGAAGGCGGCGCAGATTTACGGCGCGGAAGTCATTTTAATTTCGGGCAATGCGGCGGTTGACGCTCCGGACAATGTTAAATTTGTGAAGGTTGAGACGGCGGAGCAAATGCGCGCGGCAGTTTTGGCGGAGTATGAAACTGTCGATGCTGTGATAATGTCGGCGGCGGTTTCGGATTATCGCGTGAAAAATGTTGCCGCTCAAAAAATTAAAAAATCCAATGAGACTTTGACGCTGGAGTTGGTGAAAAATCCGGACATTTTGAAGGAACTGGGGCAGCACAAAAGTCATCAGTTGCTGGTAGGATTTGCGGCTGAAACTGAAAATGTCATTGAATATGCGCGCGGCAAAATCGCTGAGAAAAATCTTGACTTTATCGTGGCAAATGACGTTTCGCAGGAAGGCGCGGGTTTTAGCGTCGATACCAATATTGCGTCGCTGATTAATCGCGCAGGTGACGTTGAAAATCTGCCGAAAATGTCTAAGGCGGAGTTGGCTGAAAGGATTATTCGGCGCGTGGCTGAGTCGATTTAATTTGCAATTTCCCCGAGAAAATTAATCAATTTTGAAAAAGTCGCGTCAGTACGCCAAATCGATTTTTGGAACACCGCAATTTTGACTTCACACTGGGGAAAAATATTCAAATTGGCAAAAGTCGCGTCAATACGCCAAATCCATTTTTTGAAAGGCGCAATTTTCACTTTACACTGGGGAAAAATATTCAAATTGGCAAAAGTCGCGTCAATACGCCAAATCCATTTTTTGAAAGGCGCAATTTTGACTTTACACTGGGAAAAAACATTCAAATTGGTAAAAGTGGCGTCAATACGCCAAATCATTTTTTGGAAAAGCGCAATTTTAACTTTACACTGGGGAAAAACATTCAAAATCGGAAAAGTGGCGTCAGTACGCCAAATCGATTTTTGAAACACCGGAATTTTGACTTTACACTGGGGAAAAACAATCGCAATAGCGGAGCGCTCATGGATGAGCGCCGAACCCGCCGCGCGCTAATGAGCGTGATGCGAATTAAAGCGCGGCGCTTTTCTTTGCTAGGCGTTTCTTTTCTAGGAATCACAACGCAAATAATTTTTGCAGGAATAATTTTACAATCTGCCGAATAAGCAAGGAATATTTTTTTGCTGAAAGGTAGATTTTTTTTGGTATATTTACTGAAGTTCGGAGCGAGCTGGATTTTGCCGCCCGGGCTTTTCATTATATTATTGATAATTTTGACGCTGTATCTGCTGAAATACAATTTGCGGCTGTCAATATTGGTGGGACTGTGGACGCTGATTTTTTACGCAATGTGTACAGGCTTTGTTGCCGAGCGAATGATGGGCTGGCTCGAACAAAAATATTCTCCGCCCGCGCAAATAGAAAATTCCGGCGGCGATGTGATTATAATGCTGGGCGGCGGCGCAATTCGCGATTCTCAAGACGTCGACGGTGAAGGTACACTCTGCGCGAGTCCTGCAAACAGACTTTTAACCGCAGTCAGACTTCAACGCAAATTGGATTTGCCAATACTTTTAAGCGGCGGGCAAGTTTACAGCGACACCGGCGCAGAAGCTATGATTGCCGGTAGAATTTTAACCGCGCTCGGCGTCCCAGAAAATAAAATTTTGCTCGAAACTAAAAGCGTCAACACTACTCAAAACGCAATTTTCTCGGCTGAAATTCTGCGCAAAAATAATTTTCACAAACCAATTATCGTAACCAGCGCATTTCATATGAATCGCGCAGTGCTAAATTTCCAGCAACAGGGCTTTGAAGTAATTCCCTGCCCGACAGATTTTCTTGTGCCGCACAATCCCCAATTTCATTATACAAAACTCCGTCCGCAGGCTGAAGCGTTGCTACTGAATGTAACAGTACTGCAAGAAAGTTTGCGAACGTTTGTTACAGAAATCTTTAAAATATAAGGTAGGTGTTATCAATGGGTAAGTTGATTGTTATTGAAGGCACGGACGGCTCTGGTAAAGCCACTCAGACCACACGACTTTTTGAGCGCCTTCAGAATCTGCGCGTCAAAGTTATGCGCGTCAGTTTCCCGCAATACGAATCCGAATCTTCCGGACCGATTAAAATGTATTTGCGCGGCGACCTTGGCTCAGATCCTATGGCGATTAATCCTTATGCGTGCTCGATGTTTTATTCCGTCGACCGCTTCGCCAGTTTCCAAACCTGGAAAGATTTTTTCGCCGAGGAAAATACAATCGTCCTGGCCGACAGATACGTCGGTTCAAACGCCGCTCACCAGGGCGCTAAATTCAATCGCAAGGCTGACAGGGAAAAATTTTTTAACTGGCTTGAAGATGTCGAATTTAAAAAGTTTCAACTTCCCCGCCCTACGCTTACAATTTTTTTGAAAATGCCGCCCGAAATTTCCGCTATGCTCCGCAGAAAACGCGGGCGCGTTGACACTCACGAATCCAACGACGAATATATGCTTAGGGCTTACAAAGCCTATTGCGAAGTCGCTGATAAATTCGGCTGGAAAACTATTGACTGCGCCGAAGGTAATTTTGCTAAATCGGCGCTCGATATTGGCGAAGAAGTTTTCCGCATGGTCGAGGAACTTTTGATTAGTTAAAGGAATTTTGATATGTCTGAAATTCACAGCGAAAATCCATATCTTATCGACGATACCGGCGTTGATTATGAAATTGACCCGCACAAAAGATTTACCGTACCGCAAATAATAATGGGCAGTTCTATGCTTGACGACGGCAATTATAATTTTACACCAGAAGAACTGGATGAATTTTTAAAGCGTGAACCTGCCGCTGAAAAATATATCCGTCCGCTGATGGGTTCTGATGAATTTATCAATAACAAACTGCGCTATTGTCTTTGGCTGGTCGATTGTTCACCAAATGAACTTAAGAAAATGCCGCTGGTTTATGAGCGCGTCAGGAAAGTTCGTCAATATCGTTTAAGCAGAAATAGAACCGCAACTCGTAAAGCGGCTGAAAAACCTTCGCTTTTCGCTGAAATTCGACAACCAACTGACGATTATATTTTAATTCCTAAAGTTAGTTCTGAATTACGTCGTTATATTCCAATGGGCTTTTTAACGCCGGAATATATTATCGTTAATACAGCTTTAGTTATTCCTAATGCGGATTTGTTTTTATTTGGAATATTAACTTCAAACGTTCATATGGCGTGGATGCGGGTGGTTGGCGGACGTCGTGAAAATCGATACCAATATTCGGCAACGATTGTTTACAATAATTTTGCGTTTATCAATGCGGATTCAAAGCGGCGGGCGAAAATTGAAGCGGCGGCGCAAGCGATATTGGACGCGCGGGCGAAATATCCCGATTCGAGCCTGGCTGATTTGTACGATGAAAATATAATGCCGTATGAGTTGCGGCAGGCTCACAAAGCCAACGACGCGGCGGTTATGGACGCATATGGTTATCCGGCGGATTGGAATGAAACGCAGATTGTAACGGATTTGCTGTATCGGTACGAGGCACTGGCAAATGGCAATGATTTATCCAAAATCGCAGCGACCACTCGGAGGAAATTTTGATGATTCAAGAGGTAATTGTTGTTGAGGGAAAATCTGACGTGGCGGCGATTAATCGCGCAGTCGAGGCGGATTGCATTATCACCAATGGATTTCATTTCAGCAAAAAAACTTTGTCGGACATAGCGGCGGCGTACAATCGGCGCGGAATAATTATTTTGACAGATCCCGATGTTGCGGGCGAAAATATTAGAAAATATTTGTGCAAAAAATTTCCTGCCGCTAAAAACGCCTACGTGCCCCGTGACGCGGCGACAGCTGGCTTAGACATAGGAATAGAAAATGCGTCGCCAGAGGCTATTGTCGGGGCGCTGAGCGTGCTCAGGACGGCTGTTATCGAACCGCGCAATGAATTTACCGCCGCTGAAATGGTTGGGCTTGGATTGGCGGGCGGCGCGAATAGTTCAGTCCTGCGCGATAAAATTGGAGCGGCGTTGGGTATTGGCTACGGCAATGTCAAAACTTTTGTTAAGCGGCTAAATAATTACGGCGTAACTCGCGCAGAATTTACGGAGGCGTTGAAAAATGTTACATCCGAGAATAGCTGACATATCGGCAACGCGGCATATTTTAAAAACATTCAATTTGCGGGCGTCAAAAAGATTGGGGCAAAATTTTTTAATCGACGCGGCGGTAGTGCAGGCGATAGTAAATGCAGCGGAAATTGCGGAAGGCGACGAAGTTTTAGAAATTGGACCAGGTATCGGCACATTGACGCAAGGATTATTGGAAGCGGGCGCGCACGTCACG
>CAJOIB010000100.1 GCA_905234705.1 uncultured Selenomonadaceae bacterium
ACCGGAAATTGCCCTACCCATTCCGTAGCCAATGCGAATTTTATTCTGCATTATCAGCGGAAATATTTCCTTGTAAGTGATTGAATTGATATTGCCGATTATCGCGAAAAATTTATTGTACTGCATCAACTGCGCGACGTATTCACGAAACAAACTAAATGGCGGGTTCGTCACAACAACATCAGCTTGCTTTAAAAGTTCGATACATTCAGGGCTACGAAAATCGCCATTGCCCTTGAGCGGTATCACAAATTCTGGGTGCTTTTTCAAAAAATATTTAATATCGTCAACGCCTTCTTCACCGTTTCCGTCATAATCTCGCAGTTCGGAAATTTCGACTTTGTAAGCAATTTCTTGACGCGGCTTGGTGTAAAATTCTTCAAAGCCAGGCAATGGGATTTCGACGCCGGAAATAGGACTGCCCGCGTAGCACGTAGCAATTAATTTTTTCAAACCAAATGCGTTAAAATTCATCGCGAAAAATTTGAAGAACTCGCTCTCGTACGGGTCATCGCAGTTGCAGAGAATAACTTTGCCGCGAAAAAAATTCCGATAATCGTCGTGGTTTAATTCGCGCTCGATGTCTTCAAGCTGTGTATAAAATTCGTCTTTCTTAGCGCGAGCGGCGGCGGCTAAGTTGCTGTTTTTGCCCATAAATCAGCCCCCCAAATAAGCCTTGCGAATATCTTCACTGGCGGCAAGTTTTTTTGCGTCGCCGGAAAGGGTGATTCTGCCGGTTTCCAAAACGTAAGCGCGGTTGGCAATCGACAGCGCCATATTTGCATTTTGCTCAACCAATAAAACTGTCGTGCCGGTTTGGTTAATATCGACGATTATATTAAAAATTTCCTTGATTAAGAGCGGCGCGAGTCCCATTGACGGCTCGTCGAGCAATAAAAGTTTTGGGCGACTCATAAGCGCGCGTCCCATTGCTAACATTTGCTGTTCGCCGCCGGATAAAGTTCCTGCCATTTGCAATTTGCGTTCCTCAAGGCGCGGGAATCTGCCGAATACCATTTTCAAATCCTGCGCGATACCGTCTTTGTCGTCGCGAATAAACGCGCCGAGTTCCAGATTTTCCATAACAGTCATTTCGGCAAAAATCTTGCGTCCTTCGGGAACTTGTGAAATTCCTTCGCGCACAATTTTATTCGCGGGCATACCGGCAATATCCTTGTTGAGAAATTTAATCGTGCCAGTTTTTGGTTTGAGCAAGCCGCTAATCGTGCGGAGCGTGGTAGATTTGCCAGCGCCATTTGCGCCAATCAGCGTCACAATTTCGCCTTCGTTGACGGTTAAGCTGACGCCTTTAATCGCGTGAATCGCGCCGTAATAAACATTTATATCGTTAATATCGAGCATTGACATAGCAAAACTCCTTCACTGGTTGGTTAAGCCAAGTTTTTTCAAAAGTTCCATATCGCCGCGAATGGTTGTGCCGGAAGTGGTGAGCATATTTCCGGTAATGGAAGCCGATGCGCCATTGAGCAAAGCGCTCGCGCCAAAATCCGGCAAAAGTTTTCTACCGGCGGCAAGTCGAATATTCGCGGTAGGATTTACAAATCTGAAAATGGCGATTGTGCGCAAAATTTCTTCAGCGCCAAGTTGTTTCTGATTTTCAAGCGGCGTACCTTTAACCGGCATCAGCGCGTTAATCGGAATGGATTGGATATTCAGCGCGGCAAGTTCGAGCGCCATATCAATTCGGTCTTGCCAATTTTCGCCCATGCCTATAATCCCGCCCGAACATACGCAAAAATCCGCCGCCTGCGCGAGTTTGATTGTATTAATGCGGTCGTCGTAAGTGTGACTGGTGCAAATTTGCGGAAAAAATCTGCGTGAAGTTTCAATATTGTGGTGGTAACTGGTGACGCCGGTTGCACGCAAGCGTTTAAATTGTTCGGCGGTTAAAATTCCGTGCGATGCGCATAAATCAATTTTGAGATTTTCGCGCAGGAGTTTATAAGCGTCAATCGCCTTGTCAAAATCTTCGCCGGTAAGTGCGCGCCCGCTGGTAACGATAGAAAATCTGTTGACGCCGGCTTTTTCGTTCATACGAGCCACGGCGAGAATTTTTTCAGCGGACATAAATTCGTATTCGTCAATGCCGGTGTGGTGAGCGGCGGATTGAGCGCAGTATTTGCAATTTTCGCCGCAACGCCCGCTTTTGCCGTTAATGATTGTGCAAAGGTCAATGTGGTTACCGCAAAATTTTTTCTGGATAATGTGAGCGCCGTGCTGAATTTGTTCGAGCGGCTCATTTAATAAAAAATCAAGATTATCAGCGGCGGTTAAACGGTCGCCAGCGATAATTTTTTCAGCGATTTCTGTAGCGTTTAAATTTTTCGTATTCATTGTTCAGTCTCCAATTACTTTGCAATTAGGAGCGCGCACGGATGCGCGCCGAACCCCGCCCGCTGCTTGCGTGGCTTGCGTAAGCAAGGCATGCTCTTTAGTTGAGCGTGAAGCGAATTATTCAGCGGGCTGTTTTTCTTTGCTAGGCGTTGCGCGGTTTTCGAAGAAAAGCGTGCTCTTTAGTACTTTTTGCGCCAAAAAGAAATGCCGTAATAAACCTAATTCATAGATTCCGTCCCGAGATACGCACGAATAACTTCAGGGTTATTTTGAATTTCAGTGGGCGTACCCTCGGCAATAATCATTCCATATTCCAAAACATAAATTCTTTCGCAAATCCCCATAACCAAACTCATATCATGCTCAATCAGCAAAACGGTTAAGCCGAATTGCTTTCTAATCCAACGAATCATTTCCATAAGCTCGTGGGTTTCTTGCGGATTCATACCAGCCGCCGGTTCGTCCAGCAATAAAAGTTTCGGCTTCGCCGCCAATGCTCGCGCTATTTCTAATCGCCTCTGTGCGCCGTACGGTAAATTTTTTGCAACTTCATAGGCATGTTCGTCCAATTTAAAAATCTTCAGCAGTTTCAAACTTTCTGCCGTGATCTCATCTTCCTCGCCGAAATATCTGCCCATTCGCAAAACCGTTTCAATCAAGCCGTATTTCACGTGGCAATGATACGCAATTTTAACATTGTCCAAAACGCTGAGCTCACTAAACAGCCGGATATTTTGAAAAGTTCGAGCAATGCCGCGCTGTGTAATTTCGTACGGCTTTTGTCCAACAATCGATTCGCCGTCCAATTTAATATCGCCAGTCGTCGGCACATACACGCCCGTTATCAAATTAAAAATCGTAGTTTTGCCCGCGCCATTCGGACCGATTAATCCAATCAATTCGCCCTTGTTTATGTAAAAATTAAAATCAGCAACCGCTTTCAAACCACCGAATACTTCAGAAACATCTTCCGCCTTCAGCAACGGTTTATTTTCTGCCATAGTCACGCCTCCTTGCCGGAAATTTTATCCAAAACTTTTTTAATCGGCGCAAAGTTTGTAATTTCCATGTAGCCGAATAAACCTTGCGGGCGATAAAACATCAGTAAAATTAAAGCCAGCGCATAAATTATCATACGCGCTTCCGGAAATGACGCCAGCGCCGCCGATATAAACGTCACGACGAACGCGCCCGCGATTGAGCCGGTGATTGAGCCCATTCCACCCAATACCACCATTATCAGATAATTGAATGACGCTAAAAATGTAAATGAGTTCGGGCTGATTAAATAAAATTGGTGAGCGAATAATCCGCCCGCAATTCCAGCAAACGCCGCGCCTATCGTAAACGCCATAACTTTATATTTCGTCGTATTAACGCCCATAGCCTCCGCCGCAATTTCATTTTCTCGAATTGCTATACACGCCCGCCCGTGCGAACTGTTCACAAAATTTTTTATGAAGAACAAAGTTATCAACATCGCGCCGTAAACCCAAGCAAAATTTGTCAAGTGCGGAATACCTTTGAAACCAGCCGCGCCGCCAACGTACTCAATATTCATGATAACAATCCTAATAATTTCGCCCAAGCCCAAAGTCGCAATGGCAAGATAATCGCCGCGCAATCTCAATGTTGGTAAGCCAATTAAAAATCCTAGAATTCCTGCACAAACCGCGCCCAAAATTAACGCTACTATAAACGGTAAATGAAAATTCGTTGTCGCCACAACTCCAACGTACGAGCCGACCGCCATAAATCCCGCGTGCCCGATTGAAAATTGCCCCGTGTAGCCGTTGATTAAATTCAAACTTACCGCCATTATCACGTTCACGCAAATCAAAATTATGTTGAGCTGCCAAAACGCGCCGATCATTCCGCCGGAAATCATTCCCTGTATAACGCCGAAAATTGCCAGTCCGATTATCAGCATTGTTAAATCACGCCTTCTAACCGAGTTCAATAAAAAAACCTCCCCGAAAAAAATTCAGAGAGATTGTAACTTTTTATTTGCGCAATGTCACGCTTTATTTTTTGGTGAACATCTATTCGAGTTTGACGCCAAAACTTTTACAAAGAGCCGCCAAGCCGCCGCGAAATCCTGAGCCAATCGCATTAAATTTCCAGCTGTCTTTGTAACGGTAAATTTCAGC
>CAJOIB010000101.1 GCA_905234705.1 uncultured Selenomonadaceae bacterium
ATCGCGCCCGTGAATAAAATCGACGGCATTATATACGCCAGCGTGTAACTTATTGCGTGATACGGAATTTTCACCCACGCGCCCACGCCCAGCGCGAATGTCACCATTGCAAAGATAAACAGCGACGTTGCAACCATTATGTCAACAAAACTGCCGCGACATATCAGCCCAAAAAATTTTATTCCGATTGAAAAGCAAAACGCCATTACTGCCGCTTCAACTGCCGTGTAAATTAAAATCTTCGCCGATAAAATTTCTAGCGGTTTTTCAAAAATTTCTGGACGCCGCTGCTTTTCGCTCGAAAATTCCGGCGCTAACAAAAATACTATCGCGATTTGAGCCGAATGAATTATCAGCACCGTTAAGAAAAAATCTGAGTAGCCGCTTGTTGGATTGTAAAAAATTCGCGTGCTTAGCGTCATCATTGCGTTTTATCAACTCGACGCTGACATTTTCGCCGCGAGAAATTTTTTGCGAAAAATCTTTAGGAATGACAACCGCGCCGCTCGCTCAAAATTTGCAGAATTTCAGCTTTCATTTTAATCGCCCAGCGAAAATCTCATACCCGACCAAACCGCGTCATTGTTCGTGCGGATTTTCAAATTGAATGCGATAATGTCAGTTTCGCCGCGTTCGGACGTGGCTTTTTGCGTGGCGAAATCAGCTTTGCGTCGAATGCTCTCAACCGTGCCGTCAATCTTCAATTTGCCGTCGCGCCCCGTCAAAGTAATTTTATCGCCGATTTTGTATTTGTTAACTTCGGTCTCCTTGATTTTGAAGTTAACCCAATTATCGTGCGGATCTTGAATGGCAAAGAGCGGCACAACGCTTGAAATGAGCGCGCCGGTTTCAACATATTTTTTCGTGATAATGCCGTCGAACGGGGCGAGAATTTCAGTTTCCTTGATATTTAGGTTAACGCTGTCGAGCTGGCTCTGCAAAGCGTCAATCTGTTCGCGCAGGGCGGCTTGAGCGGCTTTGTTTTCGTCGTTTTTGAGTAAAGATACCCGAGCGCTCTCAACATTGGCTTGTGCGGCGTTATACGCTGCCTGAGCGTCTTCCAGCTGTGTCTTGTACACGTCATAGGTTTGTGCGGAAATTGCCGACGCGCTCAAAAGTTCACGATAACGCGCTTCATTTTTCGCGGCTAATTTCAATGCGGTTTCTGCGCGATTTAGTTGTGCATCGGCGGCTTGAAGTTGCGCGTCCAAATTGCCTTCTGCCTCTTGCGAAGACAAAATTAATTGTTGAAGTTGTGCAACTTGCGCGGCGATGGCGGCTTGAGCCTGGCGCTGTTGCGGCTCTTGAAAATCCTTGTCAATCCGCGCTAAAATTTGCCCCTGCTTAACGCTGTCGCCTTCGTCAACGAGAATCTCAATCACGCGCCCGCTGACCTTCGAGTTGATATTAATTTCTTTCGCGTCAGCCATTCCCCAATTTGCAACGTGCTCAGCCTGTGCCCGCGTCGTTTGCCAATAAAATGCTCCAAGTCCCGCGCAGATTAAAACCACCGCGCCTGCAATTTTTAAAATTTCCTGCGACTTCATAAAAATCACCCGCTTTCAAAATACTTAAAATCAAAATATTAGTACTCAAATGCTTAAAAAATTTTCGGACAGAATCCTCCGCCCGAATTTTTATTTCAGCAAAAATCCGTTGAACATCCAATCGCACATATTTTCTACAGCCTGCGCGTAGGTTAATTTATTTTCGGTTAAAAATTGCGTATCAGTCAAACTCTCCGACATTACCAGCAAGCATCGCTGCAGGACTTGTAAATTTATTGGGCGAAAAACGCCGTCGTCTATACCAAATTTCATCATCGTCATTAAATGTTCAATTCTTTGGAGTCGAAATTTTTCCCAGCGTTCCCATTCCTGCGGGTAGAAATTTTTTAAATCGCTGTAAGTTCCATGCTCAAAATATCTGAATGCCTTGGTATAGGAGCGAATAAATCGCCGCAATTTTTCTTCGAGAGGAAAATTTTCACCGCGCACTTCATTAACTTCGCGCTGAAATTCTGCCATTAAATAATCGATTATCGCGTGAATCAGTTGCTCTTTCGACGTGACGATTTTATAAAGTGAAGTCTTACTCATTCTCAGCCGCCGCGTCAAATCTTCCATCGTGAACCGTACCGAGCGAATTTCCATTTCAGCCAGCGCCGCTCTTATCACTTCGTCCAATAAATTCACCTCGCAAGTACCAAAGTTTTTCAAATCGGTATCTTGCGCAGATTATATTTCGATTAAGCGTCCGTGTCAAGTTTTAATTTTTGAAGTTGCTCTTGTAATTGCTGAATTTGCTGTTGTTGCTGACGGATAAAATTTTGCTGCTGAATCATCCGCAGATTGCACAAATTAGCTCGGCTGAATAAAAACGCAGTTAAAGCGGAACCATTTTCAATGGTTTCAATTTTTGTACGAATCCATTTTTCAAAACGAAAAGCGGGAATTTGAGCGTATGCATTGAGTATAGGAGCGCTTTGCGTATCCATCAGCAGATTATAAACGGCATACTTATATTCGGCGTGATCTTTGAACGTGGCAAGTTTATTCATAAATTTGTCTATGAGCGGAATCCCGCGCAGGAAAAAATCTCCCCAGCGATTTAATTTCTCTTCAGCCGACAACAAAGCAAATTGAGTCGCCGAATCGTCCCTTGCCCTGTAAATGTACGCGACATTCGGAACGCGCACAATCTTTTTCGCTAGGCAAAGACAAAATATCGCAAATATCGCATCTTCGCAAACCTTGTAATCCGGAAATTCCAAATTATTTTTCATAACAAAATCGCGCCTTATGAAATTCAGCCAAGTACTCCAGTCAAATTTTAGCATACTGAAATACACGATGCGCTCAATAATATTTTCCGGCATTAGCGCGGGCGTCGAAACAAAATCTTTCATATTGGAAACAATTTTTAAATTTGGCTTGTCGATTTTAATGTTGTCTTGAGCGCGATAAAATTTTTCACAATGAATAACGTCAGCGTCAAATTTTTTAGCGATAGTATAAAGTTCCTCAAGCGCGGTATTGGTAATGGCGTCGTCGCTGTCTACGAACATCAAATATTCGCCACGCGCAAACCTCATTCCTATATTTCGCGGAGTAGCCGGACAGCCGGAATTTAATTCAGATTTAATGAGATAAAGTTCTGCCCCCCCCGAGTATTGAACTTAGAGGTATATTTTTCTACAATTGTCGCGCTATTATCCGTCGAGCAGTCGTCAACAACAATCACTTCAAAATCTGTGAAAGTCTGCGCGAGTATGCTGTCAAGACATTCGCCGATATATTTTTCTGTGTTGTACATTGGAATGATAATTGACACGGCAGGAATGAATTTTTTAGTCATTGACAGGTCCTTTCTGTGATTGATGAAGTTGCTCTTGCAATTCTTGAATTTGCTGTTGTTGTTTGCGAATGGTTTCCTGCTGTTTGAGTATGCGCAGGTTGAAAGTGTTCATTCGGCTAAATATAAACGAAGTCATAATGTCTGAACTGCCGGTTGTTGCCAATTGCGAGCGAATAAATTCATCGAGCCGCGGCGCTGAAACTAATTGATAAACTTGTAAAATCGTCCGCATAAATTCCTGCATCAAAGCTTCAAAGGCGATATATTTCAGCTCCGGCGCACATTGGAATTTATCCATAAAAGCATCCATATAGTCCAAGCCCTCGACTGACATTCGCACCCATTTTTGCAAATTGCCAGCGATAGTCATTGGCTTATGCGTCAAAGAATCCTCAAGCGAACGATAAAAATAAATTGCATTCGGGACGAGGATATATTTTGGGGCGGCGCACAGCAAACAACACGTGAAAATCAAATCTTCCGCACCAATCCCGACCATTTTAATATCATGTTCCATAAGCAAATCTCGCCGAACAAATTTGCCGCAAAAATTCCAAATCAGTTTATAATTATGCAAAGCAAGTAGCCTTTTTTCTAAACTAGGATTCAATAAAGCAGGCGATACCAGCTCATAACCATTTGACAGATAACTTGTCGGCTCAATTTTTTTCATATCAATCGAATTTACTTTAATTTCGCCGTTAATTGAATAGAATCTTTCGCAGGAAATAACGTCGGCGTTAAACTTTTTAGCAATAGTGTACATTTCCTCAAGCGCGGTTTTGGTAATGGCGTCGTCCGCGTCGACAAATAATAAATATTCGCCACGCGCTATTTTCATTGCAATATTTCTAGGAATTGCCGCACAGCCGCCGGAATTATTTTTCAAACGAATTAGCTGAAGGCGATTTTTCAATTTTGGAATATATTTTTCGACAATTGCCACGCTATTGTCCGTCGAGCCGTCGTCAACAATTATCACTTCAAAATCGGTGAAAGTTTGCGCGCGAAGGCTGTCAAGGCATTCGCCGATATATTTTTCGGCATTGTACATTGGGGTAATAATCGACACGGCGGGAATAGTTTTTTTAGTCACGTTAACCTTCCTTTCTGTGCTTGTTG
>CAJOIB010000102.1 GCA_905234705.1 uncultured Selenomonadaceae bacterium
ATAAAAGCACTGCCCGCAGAAAATCCGGCGTCAACCCATTTGCCGTCCTCATAAAGCAGCGCGTAATTTTCTTCAGTGCCGCCGCCTGGCTCGCCTTCCGCGCAATTATGGTAAGTTACGCCTTCGCCATTAACCCAAACCCAAGTCTCCTCAGTGTCAGAGTCCGACAAACCGAAAAATGCGTAATCGTAGCCTTGAGACTTCATATAATCGTAAAGCGCGGTATTTTCGTCCGCGTCATTGATAATCGCCAAATGTCCGCCCCAAGATTCGCAAAAAGTTTCGGCGTCTTCCCAACTCGATTGATTTGTGTAAATGCCGTAATAATGCCCGTTGTATTCGTATGGCGTGAAGCCCATGGAAATGAAAGTTGCGTTTGACGAAAAAGTTGTTGAGCCGTTTTCGTCGGTTGTCGAATAAAGCAGAAATACGCCCGCGTCGCCGTCCGGCACGTCTTTAAGGTTGACGTTTATAACGGGCGTGGTAATATTTTCTGCGATTTTGTTTAGCGCGCCGTCCAATGAGCTTATGTCGTAGAAATTGCCGCCGGTAGCATTTGCCATAGGCTGCCATTCGTATTGGCAATCTCCCTTGGATGTTCCCATTCGCCCGACAACGTCCAAAATAACATCGGCGTCACCTAATTCAGCAAGAATTGTTTCTGACTGCGAAGTATTTTCTTCATAACCTTCGTCGGTGAACATAACAAATCTTTTTTTAGCATCTTCGCGAAAATCCAGATTAAGAGCGGTGTCAATGGCAGCTAAGCCATATTCATACGCGCCATAAGAAGGTAGATTTGCCAGTTCATTTTTGAAAGATTCTACGTCCTCAACAAAACTATAAGATTTTATGTAATTGTTGCTGCTGCCATTGCCGTCATATCCAAAATCAACCAAGCCCAAACGATAACTGACATTTGCGCTGCTCAAAGAATCGGCAAAACTATTCAGCGCATTTCTAACACGCTCAATATACGTACCCATACTGCCGCTGGTATCGATAAGAAATACAATATCAGTATCTCCTTTCAAAAGTGAGCCATCAGAAGTAGAATTAGTTGAATCAGTATCAGTGGTTTCAGTGTTTGTATCGGTGTCAGTTGCGCCCGTGTCAGTATCGGTTGAGCCTGTGTCAGTGTCAGTTGAGCCTGTGTCAGTATCAGTTGCACCAGTGCCATCGTCAACTAAATTTATTGTACCGCCTGAAGGATCGACAATGTCCAATGATTGACCGGCTTGTCCAATAAAAGTTATGCTACCGTCGCCAACTTTAACAATCAAATCAGCGCCGCTATTAACAGATGTAGGTTGCGAGCTTGAATCAATTTGAATGACGGTGCTAAAATCAATTACTGTTTCTCCTGTATATGTACTGGTGTCAATAAGACCAGTTATGGAGTCTTGGACGTAGCTATAATCCATTTTCACAGCATAAATTGTATCGTCTCCATCGCCTTCTCTATAGATGAACATATTTGAATCTGGACCGGAATAATCCAATGGGACCATAAAACTAATATAGTCATTGCCCGTGCCACCGTCAACAGTGTGATTTTTATGACCAGTTGTATAAGCAGGATAGCCGCCGACATAAGAGTTATTATCTGTATTACCAGCGTTAATCGTATCATCGCCCGCTCCACCCAAAATTATAGCGCTACCGATAGAATTGACATCAGCTATGCTCACATAATCATCATCATTGCCTGCATTGATTGTAACGTAATCTCCAATGTTCATAATACTGTCATTCCCATTGCCAGAAGCAATCGACACATTTTCGTTCCCTATAGCAAATGAGTCATCAATCGTTGATAGCAAATTTCCTAAACCACTAATTATATTGTCGTCTCCATCGCCAGTATCTATTGTTACATTGTCAGCAATATTTACTATGTTATCGTCCTCATTTGTTCCGACGATTATGGTATCATTATTCGTGTTAAAAGTATACATACTATTTTCGTCCACTCAAAACGCCCCCTTAAAAAGTTTTTCTAAGTTTTGCCATGGCAGTCGCGCCTTTGTGATAGCCGATCCATCCGGTTGCGTAGATATCAACCATCAGCGGAATACGATCTGTCGGTTGATAATGCCAGCCCATTTCAACCATAACGCTTGAGCCGGAAGCGCCCGAAACGCTATGATCCCAGTTATTGCCGTGCGCAGTCGAACTAGAATTTGAATCGTACTGATAAGCAAGCCCGCCGTAAAGTCTGCTGTTGTCTTTTGCACGGGTCGTCATTCTGTAGCCAACTTTAAATCTGTGTGCATAAACCGAATCAAAGTCCACGTGTTCGCCGCTGGAAAGGTCAGTACTCATGCCATTTTGCCGCGCGTAAGCGTAAATCCCATAAATATCGCAAGCAATTTTCCCAGGTACAAGGGTTTTAATTTGTCCAAAGCGAACGTGTCCGGCAAAAAGCGGCGCTGACATTGAATAATCCACATGAACAGGAACGCCTTCAACAACAAATTCGTCACTGGAAAAATTATTTTCAGAGTGTCCTGCGCGAAAACTGCCTTCATAATAAAGCCCGTTATTTTTCTGAGTATGACGCCCGATAACGCCGCCAGCGGTATATTTCACATTGCCGTTGCCTTTTTTGCCGTTGCTGAAGAAAGTATCGTAATCGCCGGTGTGATGTTCGATAATCGGAGCAAAATAATCGCTTGAAGCCTGGTTTTTTAAAATTTTACCCGCGCCAAGAGTATAATTTTGCATATCGGAAGTTGTATGCGAGCCGTCACCGGTTTTCGAGCGCATATGACTGCCGCCAATGTCCAAAAAAACTTCAAGCCCGCGATTTACACGAGCAACGTCATGAGATTGCGCACGGTCATTTTCGTTTTCTTCTTCAATAGGGTCAACACTTGGCGGAATATTGAGCGTATCGATAAAAATTACAGGCAAAGGCGCAGGAATCGGAATATTGTTCACAACCTCAGTTTCGCTACCGCCACCGCCATCGTCATTGATATTGACAGTACCGGTAAGGCTGGTTGCGTCGTCTGAAGCTTGCAAATCCAAATCATAGCTAAGTGTAGTGCCTTGAATAATTTTTCCGTTGTAAATTTCGGTCTCCTCAACATCGGCGCTTGAACCAGAAGAAAGTTCCAACCCATGGGAGTTGTAAATCAGATTGAGCGTATCGTCTTTCTTCAGCGTAATATTCCCAGGCACGAAAACGCGAAAGTTAACGTTATCCAAGGAAGTTGAGCCGTTCGTCAGAGTCAACATATTGCTATCGGAGTTGTTGATATGATTTTCAGGCACATGGAAAACTAAAGAGCCGAATCCATTAATACTTTTCGCGGTGATACCGGAACTGTAAATGTGCAAAGTATTATTACCGGCATAGTATTCGCTGCCGAGCAAGCCGCCGATAAGTTCAGCGTTGCTCAAATTCGGACTGCCATAAATTTTAATGACGTTATCGGTAACTTCGGAATTGTCATTTGGATAGCGAACTTCACCGCCGATAATTTGTCCGTAAATTGTGCCGTCGTTAATCTGGATTTCGTTGTGGTGAACTTTACCGGCTATAGACGAGCCGCCGACAATTCCATTTCTAATAATGGTGCTGTTGCCGTTGATAATTACTTGGTTCTTGGAAACTTCGCCACCGCTCAAAAATTTCTCCTGCGTTGTATCCGGTGTAAAATCGCTGCCATTGTTTTGATAGGTCAATCCAACTTCACCGCCCGAAACAAAACCAATCGAGCCACCCCAAATTTCAACCTTATTACCGTAAACATTACCCGCGATACCGTTGCCGTCGTAAGGAAAATAAGTAGCACCGCCAACTACGCCGCCATAAATATAACCGCCGCGTATTTCAATTTGATTTTTGTAAACATCGCCCAAAGTCGACATTCCGCCGAAAATTCCATTCGCCGAATCGCCATAAAATTTAATGTAATTTTTAAAAGAATTTCCCGTGAAACCTACTTTGCCACCGCCATAAATCATCTTATAGTCGCCGCTCGCAATGTTCAAATCATTGCCGGTAAGATCCTCCTTGTCGTACATCGTCAGATTTTCTTTCGAGGACTGATTTTCATTGTCGCCCTCCAAATCTTCTGCCGCTTGGACTGAAATTGTCGGCAGACATAAAGTCGCTGCCACTGTTGCCAATAGTAACTTTTTCATTTTTTTGCTAAATAATATTCGCAAAATAAAAACCTCCCAAAATCTGAAAAACAACTGTAGATTAATAATCTGATTGCGATTATCCTAGATAAGTTTTTCTTTGTCAAGGGAGATTTATATCTATGACTATAAAGTTTCAGAAAACGTCACATTAAAAATCGACGCGCAAACCGGCAAACGGACCTTTCAAAGAAATTTCGCCGGAGTCATTGTGATAATCGAGATGCGCATAAATTTTTCTGTAACC
>CAJOIB010000103.1 GCA_905234705.1 uncultured Selenomonadaceae bacterium
CTGGAAAATTGGGGCGTCAAAAGATTTGCGCTGTGCCATTGCTCCGGCGACGACATCCGAACAAATTTTTCTACCGGCAGTGTTTTGGAACTTTGAGGTGGTCTTATGGCGGTAATAGATTTGAAATTTGTCAATAACATTGCAGGAAATTTTGTTGTTCCGGATTATCAGCGCGGTTATCGTTGGACTGAGAAAGAAGTTAACAGACTTCTCGAGGACGTTTATAATCTCGTTGACAAGGATAAAAAATATTGCCTTCAGCCTATTGTTGTAAAAAATTTGGGCGAAAATAATTTTGAAGTCATCGACGGGCAGCAGCGCCTCACGACTTTGTTTCTGATTTACAATCACATGTACAAAAATGGCAACGGATTTATTGAACCGCCAAAATTTTCCTTGAGTTATGATACGCGTTTAAAATCTAAAAATTTTCTTGCCAATATTGATTTTTCTCAGCGCGAAACGAACATTGATTTTTGGTTTATGGCGAATGCTTATGAGACGATTGAAAAGTGGTTTAGTACGAAAGGTCCGAAATCTCTTATAATGCCCGCAATGATGAAACTTTTTGCGGAAAAAATTCAAATTATCTGGTATGAGGTTGACGAATCCGAAAACAGCGCTGAACTTTTTAAACGGCTGAATATCGGCAAAATTCCGCTGACGAACGCCGAACTCGTCAAGGCAATGTTTCTTAGCCGCGGCAATGAAAATATCGATGAGCGCAAACAAAACGAAATTGCCCTGCAGTGGGATAATCTCGAAAAGGAATTGCACAATGATTCGCTCTGGTATTTTCTGACAAATAATTCGCCGGAAGATTATCAGACGCGGATTGATTTGGTGCTTGATTTAATCGCTGGAAAAAATTCCAATGACAAGGACGAATACGCCACATTTTTTTATTTCGACGGCTTGAAAGCGCAGGAAAATTTGGATAAAGTTTGGCAGCGAATTAGAAAAACTTTTTTGTTGCTCAAAGATTGGCATGAACATCACCATTTTTATCATCAAATCGGTTATTTAATCGCGTCCGGTTATAAAAATCTTGCGGCTATTTACAGAGAGTCTCAAAACAAAAGTCTCAGTGAATTTTCTCAACGCCTTAAGCAGCTCATCAAAGACAGCATAAAATTGACGCCAGGCGAAAGTTATTCCGATTGGAACTATGAAAACAACAGGGAACAAATTCGTCGGCTGTTGCTCTTGTTCAATGTTGAATCCGTGCGAAAAAATTCAAACAAGGCTTATTGGTTTCCTTTTGACAAATTTAAATTCGTTGACGCCCAAAAAGCTAAATGGAGTTTGGAACATATTCACGCTGTGCAGTCACAAGATAAAGGCACGCAGGAAAATTGGCGCGAATGGCTTAGACTTCACAGAAATTCCCTTGCGGCGCTCGCTGAAGATAATTCCGATTTAATCGCAGAAATCGACAAACTTTTAAAATTAAAAAACTTTCAATACAACGAATTTATCAAGATTCAAGAGAAAATCATTCAAAAATTTTCCCCAAGCGACGGCGCTGAAGATTATATTAATTCCATTGCCAATCTTGCGCTGATTAAATGCACCGAAAATTCCGCGCTCAGCAATTCCACATTCGACGTAAAACGAAACGTAATTATCGAAATGGATATGCGCGGTGAATTTATTCCGTTCTGTACGAAATTGGCTTTTTTGAAATACTATACTAAATCTGAAAAGAATCAGCTGCATTTTTGGTCGCAGATTGACAGGGACGCTTACGTTGCGGCGATTAATGATACTTTGAAAGAATATTTGCCGGAAAAAATTTAGCGAGGGCTCAATATGAAAAAATTCAACTTTATAACGATTTTTCAAGCGTCCGGTATTAAAAAAATTGTCATTCCGATTATTCAACGCGATTATGCTCAAGGTCGAAGTAATTCGTCAATAAAACGAGTCCGCGAAAATTTTTTAAAAGCGCTCTACGACGCCGTAACGAAAAAGCCAATAACGCTGGATTTTATTTACGGCGATTTAGACGACAAGGGAATTTTGATACCGCTCGACGGGCAGCAGCGCTTAACAACTTTATTTCTGCTTCACTGGTACGCCGCCAAACGTGAAAAAATTTCGGCGCATAAGCTGGGATTTTTGAAAGATTTTTCCTATGAAACGCGACCGGACGCACGAGATTTTTGCACAGAACTTGTTGACAATAATTTTCAACCAAAATTCGATCAAAAAACTTTATCGGCGGAAATACAAGATCAATCCTGGTTTCCGCTCAGTTGGAAAAAAGATCCTACCGTCAGCGCGATGTTGATAATGCTCGACGCAATCAATGAAACTTTTTCCGAAGTAAAAAATATTTGGCGCGCGTTGGAAAATGGCGCTATCTCGTTTTATTTTTTGCCAATCAAGGATATGGGCTTGACCGACGAAATTTATATTACAATGAATTCGCGCGGCAAACTTCTGACGGAATTTGAACATTTCAAAGCGGAATTTAAAAATCGCCTGGATTCTGTAGACGCCGCTTTATCGGAAAAAATTATTCGCAAAATCGATATTAACTGGACGGATTTACTTTGGCAGTATCGCGACGAAGATAATCTGATTGACAATGGCTTTTTAAATTACTTCAGATTTGTGTGTGATATTCTGCTTTATAAAAATGATAAGACGACGCAGGGCAGGAATCGCGACGCTTTAAGTTTGCTGGACGAATTTTTTAACGGCAATGTTCACGAGAAAATTGCTTTTATGGAAAATGCGTTTAATTGCTGGCGTGGTATGAATATCGACGAATTTTTTGACAGCGTTGTTTCTCGCGGCAGTCGCACTAAAAAAAACGCCAATAAACATCAAAGCGGCAATTTCATTACCTACTTTGACAATCCGAATTTTTTTGCAGAGTGCGTTCAGTCAAAGAATTTTTCGCTCGGACAAACGCTTATGCTTTACGCTTTTGTGAATTACTTGATTAACAAAGACAAAATTTTGGACGTTGATTTTCGCAGGCGGATTCGCGTTGTAAATAATCTTGTAAATATTTCATTGGGCGCGGAAATCAGCGACAGCGAAAATCGGCAGGGCGGCAACCGTATGCCCGCTATGTTGAAACAAATCGACAGCATAATTCTCACGGGAAAAATTATCGTGCTCAGTCCGAATTTTAATGTTTATCAGCTGGAAGAAGAGCAGGCGAAATTTGATTGGGCGGCTGAAAATCCCAATGACGCTGAATCTTTGTTTGCGCTGGAAGATCATTATCTTTTGTACGGGCAAATTGGCGTTGTCGGTTTGAAGAATTCGCAGAATTTCGCGCGGTTTATTTCGCTGTTTGAATGCGATTATGATTTGATTGACTGCGCGATTTTGGCGAGGGGTGATTATTTTCAACACAAGAAACAACTTTATCAGTTCGGCTCAAAAAATCAAAGCTCGTGGCAGAATCTGTTTCATCGCAGTTCGTACAATGAAAATTTCGAGGGCACGCAAGAGTATTTAAATACGCTGTTGAGCGAATCGGCGCACTTCACAGACGATTATTTGAAAAAAGTTATTGCAGAATACCTCGCCGATTGTGAGAAAAACAAATCTTTTGAGTGGAGTTATTATTACATCAAGTACAAATGTTTTCGTCCGGCGCGCTATGGCAAATATTTTTGGGCAGATTTTGAGAACGCACCATATTTATTCGAGGTTTATTGGACAGAGCAGCGACGGTCGGAAAATGCGTATCAGCCGTTTTTGCGGTCGATTGTCGACGAAGAAACTTTTCAACAAAAATATAATCCGGAACTTGCGCGGCTGGAATTTGGCAAATATTATATTGAATGCGAAAATGACGCTTACGTTGTCAAAAAAATTGAGACGAATGAATTGGTTGAACGTTTGCAAATTATTCAATGCGGCGGCGTCGATATGGAAGACAGAATTGCAAAGTTTAAAAATTGGAGCAAGAAAAATATTTATTGCGTTTAGGAGTGATTAATTTGAAATATGAAGCGGTAATTGGGCTTGAGATTCACAGCGAATTGAAGACTGCGACGAAGATTTTTTGCGGGTGCGCGACGACATTTGGCGCGGAGCAGAATACTCATACTTGTCCGGTTTGTTTAGGTTTGCCTGGCGTTTTGCCGACGATTAACCGGCGCGTTGTCGAA
>CAJOIB010000104.1 GCA_905234705.1 uncultured Selenomonadaceae bacterium
ATTTTGTCCTGCGCGATAATTTTGGCTATTGGCGTAGGCTATTTTTTCGCGAAAGTGGACGGGCGCGGTTACGACGAACATTTGATTGATATTGGTTTAATCGGCGGCTTTTTCGGCTTGCTTGGCGCGCGGCTGTGGGACGTTTTCTTTTTCGACTGGGATTATTACCAAAATCATTTAACCGAAATTTTAAATGTGTGGCAAGGCGGAATGGCTGTGCAAGGCGGAATAATTTTGGGCGTACTGGCAGGCGGCATTTACGCGAAAAGAAAAAATCTTGACGTGATACACTTAGCGGACATTTTAGCGCCTGCGATAGTTTTGGGACAGGCGATTGGGCGCTGCGCGAATTTGTTAAACGGCGATGCATTTGGAGCGCCGACCGGCTCAAATTTTGGAATAATTTATCCGGAAACAACGCTTGCATTTCGCACGTACGGAGCGCAGCCGCTTTTTCCGGCGGAAGTTTGGGAATGTCAGCTTGACGTGGTGATTATGGCGCTGCTGCTGATTTTCCGCACGACGAATTACGCGCGCGGGCAATGTTTCTGCTTGTACGTTATGCTTTACGCGGCGGCTAGATTTTTCCTGGAATATCTGCGCGGCGATTATCTGAATCTGGCATTCGGACTTTTGAAGAGCGCGCAAATGACCAGCGTTATCGCGTTCGTGATTGCGCTCATTGCGTTTATTTATTTTGGAAGGCGGGGTAAATTTGGTACGAAAAAATAAAACCGCCCTGCAGACGGCGGCTGGAATATTGGCGCGGCAAGATCAAAGCTCAAAAAAATTGCGGCAAAAATTAATCGCAAAAAACTTCGACGAAACCGAAATTGACGCGGCGATTGATAAACTCACTGAAAAAAATTTTCTCAACGACGCCGAAACCTGCGCGAGTCAATTTGAAAATCTGTACGCGGCAGAAATTTTGAGCGTCCGCCAAATTTATTTTAAACTCCTGCAACGCGGCTTTGATTCTGACACGATTAAAAATTTAATCCCCGCCGATACTTACGAACACGAATTTAACGCGGCGGCTAAGGCTGTTGCAAAAAAATTTTCCGGCGTTGAAATCGACGCGAAAACTAAAAATAAAATCTGGCAATACCTCGGCACGAAAGGCTTTGAATCTGAAATTGTTCGCGCAGTCGCTGAAGATTTTTTACACGGCGACCGGAATTAAAATTTCGCCGGTATCTTCGGCAAGAAAATTCGCGGCTGTCAATTCGGTTAAATCCGCCAAAAAATTATCGGCGGCGGCAGGCTCAATCAAAATATTCAGCGTAACATCAGCGGCGTAATCGGCACTTTCAACGCTGATTTTTTTATTGCGCAAAAAATTTTCCACCTGCGCGAGAAACGGATATTCAATCGTCACGGCAATTTTTTTAAAAGTAGTCATTTGAACAATCTGGGCGGCGGCAATTCCCAAGGCGGCGGTGTGCGAATAAGCGCGAATCAAACCGCTCGCGCCCAATTTAATCCCGCCGAAATACCGCGTAACCACCACGGCAATATTCGTCAGCTCATTTTTTTTAATGGCGTCAAGAATCGGATTGCCCGCAGTACCGCCAGGTTCGCCGTCGTCATTGGATTTTTGTTTATCGCCGTTTTCGCCCAATATCCACGCCGAACAATTATGCGTCGCGTCGAAATATTTTTTCTTAATGTCAGCAACAAATTCGCGCGCGCCTTCTTCGGTTTCAACGTGTCTGACGTGCGAAATAAACACGGATTTTTTAATTTCGTATTCGGCAGTGAAAGTTTCGCCGCCGCGGATTGTCTTGAAATTTTTCATCGATTAATGCCCTCCCCAGGCACGATTAAATTGTCACGAATTGCTGCTACTTCCGCCGCCGTGAATAATCCTGCGGGCGATTCGCGAATTGTTATGTCCTTGATTTTTTTATTGAGCGCGTTCAAATTGGTAAAAGTTTCCGGATTTGCCGCCGCCTTCACCAGCGAAATTGTTTTTGTCTGCGCGTCAACGTAATCTTGAGTTTTTTTGATAATGTCAGCCAACAACATACTACATTCCAAATTCAAGCCGTCCGGAACTTTCAGTGCGTGAATATGCCGTTGCTCGGCGAGCGCGTCAATTTCCAAATCAATCAGCTGTTCGTACGTCGAATGTTCGTAAATCTCCGCCGCCTTCAGATTTTCGATAAGGCTGTGGTAAAGCTGCCAATTTCTGTCAAGCTGCTCAATGTCTTTTTGATAATCGGCGTACCAATCGCTGAATAGTTGCTGCTGCTCACGAATTTTTTCAATTTGCGCGCGGTCAATTTCGTGCTGGCTCAATCGATTTTGTATGAACGCCGACGCAAAAAAAACTATTAACAGCATCGCGCAGAAGTACGGAAAAAATTTTCGATTCGGCAAAAATTTATACAGCGCAATTAGCGCCGCCGCCGCCATTATCGGCAATACGTAAATCATAAAAAACCTCCGCAGATTAAATTTGACAGGCGAAAATTTAAAGTGTATAATCGGCAAAGTACGGAGAGGTGTCCGAGCGGTTGAAGGTGACGGTCTTGAAAACCGTTGTGCGGAAACGTACCGTGGGTTCGAATCCCACCCTCTCCGCCATTTTTAACTGCAGATTTTCAGATTGTCTACAATTTTTTTCTAAAATATATACGCGCTCCCCAACTTGAATTGACTTTTTACCGGCTAGATTTTAAAATTACGGCAGATTTTTTTATCGAAGGAGGGGTAAGCGTGTTTTTTTCTAGGAAGAAACTAATTTCAGTAGCAATTATAACAGCATTATCATCGGCATTTTTAACAGGTTGCGGCGACAGTCAGCCCAAACAGGCGCAAGTTCAAAAACAACAGGTAAAAGTTATGAAGGTCGTACAGCGCGATACACCGTTATCAAGCGAATATGCCGGACATTTAATCGGAATCCAGGAAGTAGGCGTTCAAGCAAAAATTTCCGGCAGAGTTGTGGAAAAATACGTAAACGGCGGCGAATATGTCAACGCGGGGCAATTACTTTTCAAATTGGACGACAGGCAATATCAAGCGCAATTAGCGGCGGCAAAGGCAACTTTGGCTCAATCTCAAGTGAATTTGCAAAACGCGCAAATCGATTTACAGCGCTATGATATGCTCTGGCGAAACAACGCAATAGCCGAGCAAACCGTAACAACTCAAGCGGTATTGGTTGAATCTTACAAAGAGGCGGCGGCGGCTCAAGCGGCGAATGTCCAATTAGCTGAAGAAAATCTCAAGGACGCTGAAATTTACGCGCCAATTTCCGGTCGGCTGGGCGTCGATGACGTTGCAGTTGGAACTTTCGTAACGGCGGGCGCGACTACGCTTGTCAGTATCGGTTCAATTAATCCGATTTTTGCGCAGTTCTCAATCAGTGAAAATGAATATCTGCGCTTTATGACAATTCAATCTCAGCAAACCCAGCATAATCCTATTCACGTGACGATAACGCTTTCCGACGGCAATGAATATCCGTTTGAAGGGCGCGTTGTCGAAACTGACAGGGAACTTGCGAATAATACCGGCTCTTTGATTATGAAGGCTGTATTCCCGAATCCCGATGGAATGTTAATGCCTGGAATGTTCGCGCGCGTCAAGTTAACTGGTGAAACTATTCCGAACGCAATTTTAGTTCCACAGCGCTCGGTTCAGCAACTTTTAGGAAAATCTTTCGTTATGACTATTAGCGAGGACGGCAAATCAGTTGCAAAGAGCGTTGAACTTGGGGCGCAGGTTGGCAGTTATTATGTTGTCACCGCCGGACTTACGCCGCAAGATACCATTGTAGTTGAGGGCTTAACAAATCTGCGCGAAGGCGTTGATTTGGCGGCAACTGAAGTTACACCTGGCGAAATGGGCTTTACTCTCGCTAATGTTACTACGCCTTACAAAACTGATATTGTCACCGAAGCAACAAGCGGCAATCCCAATGCTCCTGGCAATTTGAATCAGTAATAAGGGGGCGGCGTGCGTGGCAAAATTTTTTATACACAGACCGATTTTCGCTATAGTCATTTCGCTCATCATAGTTTTGGTTGGAATTTTGGCGGGCTTACAGTTGCCAATCGCGCAGTACCCGCAAATTTCGCCGCCGACAATTTCAGTCAGTACTTCCTACACCGGCGCTAATGCTGAAGTTGTTGACCAAACCATCGCGCAGGTTATCGAGCAGCAGGTTAACGGTACTCAAGGCATGGACTATATGAGTTCAAACTCCGACGATACCGGCAGATACAGTTTGTCGGTTGTCTTTGAAGTTGGCACGGACGGCGATATGGACAGCGTTAAGGTTCAGAATAACGTTGCCGTTGCTAATGCGAGTTTGCCTTCAGCCGTGCAATCTGTTGGTGTTGTGACGCGCAAATCTTCAAACGATATGGCGCTTATGTTTTCAATCTATTCGCCGGACGGAACATATGACCGCGCTTTTATGAAAAATTACGGCGATATTTACCTGCTCGACGCGATTAAACGTATAAACGGCGTTGGCGATATTCAAATTTTCGGCGCGGATTATGCTATGCGAATTTGGCTGAATCCGGATAAACTTGCTGAAATGGATTTGACAGTTGCAAATGTTGTAAGTGCGATTAATGAGCAAAATCAGCAGGCGGCGGCTGGTACGATTGGCTCAATGCCTGTTAATAATGGACAGGAACGGCAATACACCGGCAAAGTTCAAGGGCGTTTAACCACCATTGAAGAATTTGGAAATATTATTTTGAAGAGCGACGGCAAAGGCGGTTTCGTCCGCATTAAAGACGTTGCCAGAATTGAGACGGGGCAAAAAGCCTATAACATTGTCAGTAAATATAATGGTATGGCTTGCGTGGCGTTCGGCTTAATGTTAACGAGTGACGCTAATGCAATGTCAACTGTTTCTGAAGTTAAGAGAATCCTTGAAGAAAGCGAGCCGGATCTTCCGCCTGGTTTGAAAATCGGACAAATTTTCGACAGCACAGACTTTATCCGCGAATCAATTTCTGAAGTTGTGGATACGTTTGTTGAAGCGTTGCTGTTGGTTGTGGCGGTAATATTTATTTTCCTGCAAAGCTGGCGCGCGACGATAATTCCGCTGTTGGCAGTTCCGGTTTCACTGATTGGAACTTTCGCGGCGTTTGTCTTGCTGGATTTTTCGATTAATACATTAACGCTTTTTGCAATGGTTTTGGCGATAGGCTTGGTTGTCGACGACGCAATCGTTGTTATTGAAAATGTCGAGCACCACATGGAAGAAGGCTTAGAGCCGGTTGACGCAACCGAGCGCGCAATGGACGAAGTTCAAGGACCAGTTGTAGCGATAGCGTTTGTATTGGCGGCGGTTTTCATACCGGTAGCATTTTTGGGCGGTATGACGGGCGTTTTGTATCGGCAATTCGCTTTGACAATCGCAATTTCAATGGGCTTGAGCGCATTTATCGCCTTGACTTTGACGCCTGCGCTCTGCGCGATGATTTTAAAACCAAAAGACCCCAACGCTAAAAAAGGAATACTCGATAAAGCATTCGGCGCATTTAATAATTGGTTTGAGCGCACGAAAAACGGCTACGTCAAAATAGTTGCTGGCTTTATAAAAAAATCTGCATTGGCGTTTGTATGTTTGCTGATAATTTGCGGCTTAATGGGATTTGTTTATATGCGCCTGCCGTCAACGTTCGTTCCTGAGGAAGATCAAGGCTACTTTATGACGGCGGTAAGTTTGCCGGAAGGCACTTCAATGAACCACACGCAAGAAACGATTGACAAATTGACAGCGGCGGTTATGAAAGAAATGCCTGGTCTTGCAAATTGTATGTCAGCAACGGGTTTTGATATTCTGTCGTTTGGCTCAAAGCCCAGCGCGGGCATCGTCGTTTGCAGTTTAAAATCTTGGGGGCAACGCGGTCCGGAAGCGTCGATTAATGCGTGTATCGGCACAATGTTTAGGCTCGGCGCAATGGTTACGCCCGAAGCTCAAGTTATCGCATTTAACCCGCCCGCTCTGCCTGGCTTAGGCTCAGTCGGCGGCTGGTCTTTGCAACTTCAAGATATGGCTGGTCACACTAACGAAGAACTTAACGAAATTGCCACGCGCATTGTTGGCAAGGCGAATCAGCGCCCCGAATTGCAGGGCGTTCGTACCACGTTTAATATTGGCTCACCGACGATTGAATATGAAGTTGATCGTGAAAAAGTTAAACTTTTGGGCGTCAGCTTGAGCGACGTTTTCACGGCGTTGCAGGTTAATTTCGGCGGCATGCAGGTTAACGACTTCAACCAATTTGGGCGCACTTACAAAGTTATGCTCCAATCTGATACTTTGTACCGCTCTGAAGCGGATTCTGCTAAATTTATTTTTGTCAAAGGCTCTGACGGGCAAATGATACCGCTCGACACTTTGATAACGCCCAGACGCAGTACCGGTCCTACGCAAATTTCCAGATTTAATATTTCTCGCGCAGTGGCAATTCAAGGCAACGCGGGTTCGGGCTACAGTTCCGGTCAAGCTATGGCGGCGATTGAAGAAGTTGTTCGTGAAGAAGCCGGCACTGGTTTTAATATCGAATGGTCGGGGCAATCTCGCGAAGAGAAAAAAGCCGCAAGTTCCACCG
>CAJOIB010000105.1 GCA_905234705.1 uncultured Selenomonadaceae bacterium
TCGCCGTTGCTGCCAATAGCTGTAGCTTTTGAGCCCTGCGCGAAAATAATTCCGCCGTCAACAGTACTATCGCTTAAATCGATTGTGCCGCCGCTGGTGTTATCGGTGAAATATAAATTTGTGTCGCCGTCAAGATTTAAATCAACATTATCAAAATTCAAACTGCCGCTGTTACTGCCGCTAAGAATTGATAAACTGTCAGCGAAATTTCCGCCGGTTAAAATGGTTGCCGCGTAGCCGTCATTTAAGCCGCTGATATTTTCAAATGAACCGTCGGAAGCTGTCAATGTAAATCCGTTGCCGCCATTGTCAACGCTGATAGTATCATACTTTCTGGCAGAATAATTCGCCATAGTCCCAACAGTATAATTGCCATCCGCAAAATTTACTTCAGCGTCGCCGTCAATTAAAACGCTGGTAACCGCGCCATTAACGCTTGCGCCGTCGCTTACATTGAACGCCGAAGTTATTGCAATTTCTGTACCGTCAACCGGAATATGCGCGTGAATCGAATAATCGCTGTCGTTAATTATGCCCGTTTCAACGCCGTTAATTGTGACGTTGCCATTAAGTCCTACCACACCAAGCCTATATTCAGCGCCAAATTGGACGTTTGCTGGAACTCTCGCAACGTTGGGATCGAAATTATCGCCGGAAATTGTGAACTGCGCGAGATCTGAATAATATTGATAGACGCCGCTTGAAATTGGAAGCCAGCCGTCATAATTTACAAGTTCGATAGAATCATCGGTAAATGTAAAACCAAAATCATCATCGCCGCCAGCTAAGCTGAAAGTTTCTGTAGTATCGCCGTTTTGAATTTGAATGACGCCAGCGCCGCCGTCGGTATTAATCGCCACGCTGTCAGAAATATTTCCGCCCGCAACAATGGTAACTTCGTAGCCGTCATTTAAGCCGCTGATTGTTTCAAAATTGCCGTCGCTAACATTAAGGCTGAAACCTTCGCCGCCGTTGCTCGCGTTAATCGTTGTGAAGTCTCTGGTCTGCAATTTATCGCTTGTAAAAACTGTATGAATGCCGTCGATAAATTTAACAAGCGCGTCATTATCAACACCGGCAGAATAATTATTATTGACAGTTGCGCCGTCGCTAATTTCCAAAATCGCCATGCCGCTTGCATCTTGTCCGGAAGTGCTGAAATGCGCCGCGTACAGTGTATCGCCGTCAACATTAAGCACAACATTATCAACAGTGGCGTTTCCATTCAAGCCGAGCAAACCGATTCTGTGAGAATCATTGCCCATATATAAATGATTTGTAACGGTAAAATTATCAGCGCTTGCGATTGACGCGCCGCCGATTGTAAATGTCACAGATTTTGAAGGATTATTCGTAGCCGCACCAGTATATTGGAATTTGCCGCCGGAAAGTGTAACCCATTCGCCCTCGCTTAAAGTTGTATCGTCAGTTGAAAGAGTTCCTTCAAAATTTTCCATACCGACAACAGAGCCATTATCGCCGAAAACAAATGTAAAATCTTCGCCGCCGTTAATTGTGTAGCGTTGATATTGCCATTCGTCAGAATCTGCCGCGAGAGAATATTTACCGCTATTCGCAGTGGTTTTCACAACGATAACGCCGCTGCCTTCAGTTTCAAAATTAATTCTTTCACCAACATTAATGCCGCTCTCAATCGTCAAAGCGTAGCCGTCAGCAAGGTTGCCGATTGTTTGAATGAAATCATCCGCAGTAGAAACTACAACGCCTTGATTATTGTTGCTGATTGAAAGTTGCGTATAACTGCGCGAAGAAAATTTATTTTCAGTGTAAACGCAATAAGCGCCGTCCATAAAAGTAACGCTGCAATCTGTGCTGTCAAGTGAAATCCAGTCCGAGGCAGTCGAAGTTCCTGCAGTACCGCGCGGGCTGACAGTTGCGCCGTTACTAATTCCGCGCATTGCCGTAACGTTCGGATCTGTAATGTAAGTACCGGCGAATGTTTCTGAAAGGTCAATCGGCGAAATTGCCTCAATGTTATAATCGGTGTCATTTTCAATGCCGAGCGCGTCGCCGTTGTAAACGACGTTGCCGCTAAGGTGGCTGATATTCGTATGGACGCCGGACTGTTGAATATAAATAATTGAGCCTATTGAAACATTATCGGGGATACCGTCGCTGTCAGAATCTGTGAGGTTGCCGCCGGAAATTGTAAAATGCGCGGATTTATCGTCGCGAGTAACGCCGGTTAATGCCCTTTGAACAACTGAATTATATTCCCAGCCGCCACTTTCAAGGCTTGTCCAATTTCCCGTCATAGCGAGCCCACCGTCGTAGAAAACCATTTTATCGCCTTGATAAGCACTATAAACATCTCTGTGCCCCATAATCGGGCTGTAACTGTCCGCGCCAATGGTGACAATATCTGAACTGCCGTTGTTTAAAATGACGACCGATTGAGCCGAAGTAGTTGTATCGCCGTAAAGCCGAATGGGATTGTCTGAATTTACAGCGTGACCAGAAACCACAGAACCAACAGCTTCAGTAACATAAACCAGATTATTGATAGCCAAACCAGAGGCACTTGACGCTACAACAGTTGCATCTTCGGTAATGGTTATATTTCCAAGAGAACTAAGTTGGTCGCGCGTATTTCCACCAATAGCCGCCTCAGCGTGACTTTCGTCCGTTCCACTAGCAACAATCGAAGCGCGCCCGCCAATCGTAATATCGCCAACCGTGCTGTAAGTCGTGCCGCCAATAGCCGCGCCCACTTGTCCGGTGCTCGCCTCAACGGTTGCATCGCCGTTAATTACAATATCGCCAACTTCACCGCGATAACCAGCGCCAATCGCCGCCGCATAACCCGCAGGATTTGACGCTTTAATATTCGCAGTACCGGTAATTGTAATATCGCCAATCTTTGACGTGTTGCCGCAGCCGCCAATACACGCGCCGCCGCTATTATTCGTCAAATCGAAAGTGCCGCCGCTAATCACGATATTTGAAGTGCCTAAATCTTCACTTCTATCAGTACCAATAGCCGAGCCGTGCGTCGTAACGATTTTAAGCGAGCCGTCGCCGTCAATATCTACGCCGCCACCAACATTAATTATCGCAGGATCAGCAATGTTATTTGAAAAATCATTCGTGCCGCTGATATTCAATTTATTGCCCGCGCTTGCGCCGAGTCGAATAACTGAAGTCTCCGGATTATAGATTTTCAGATTATTAATTGTCAAATCAGCGGTCGCGGCTTCAGTGAGAATTCTAACATTTTCTAAAGTATAATTGCCGCCCGATAAAGTTACAGCTGCAGTAGTATTGATTAAAATTTTACCAACTGAACCTTCGGCAATAGTGTAAGAGCCGCCTGCAGTAATGTCTAAAATAGTAGTGTCAGTTTCGTCACTGGAATCAACGCCGCCCGAATATGTAAGTCCGGCAGTCGAAGAATAGCTTATCGTTTCCGCGTTGAAATTTTCGCCGTTAATGGTTATGTAAGTTGAAACGTCGCCGCTCGTGCCGCTGAAAGTTGCACTCTCGCCGATTGTAATAGTTGCGTCTTCATTTTCAATAGCGTGGTCGTTTTCAGTTTCGGGGTTAATCAGTACGGGATCTTCTCTGTACCATTCGTGATTGTCAATGGCGAGCCCATTTGTCGAGCTGGCGGTAACATTTGCATTGCCGCCGATAACGATATTGCCGATTGACATACATTTAGCGCCGACGCCAGAGCCAATGCCCGCCGGAGCGTCGCTTGTCGAAGTATTTTCAGCAGTAACAGTAGCGTTGCCGCCGATTGTAATATCGCCGACCGTTGTAAAAGCCGCCGCGCCAATAACCGCTGTAGCCTGTCCAGAACTTGCATTAAAAGTTGCATTGCCGTTAATGGTAATGTTGCCGCAACTTCCGCGATAAGACGCACCGACAGCCGCCGCGTAACCGTTAGGCGTCGACGCCGTAATATTCGCAGTGCCGGTAATTAAAATATCACCAATGGCATTATTCGCAGAACCCGCGCCGCCTATTGCACAAGCGCCTTGTCGCGCAGTTAAATTGTACGTTCCCGATTCAATCGTGATATTGCTGGTAGATTTATTTCGCTAAATGAAGTAGCATTAAGCGTACCAGTGCCGTTGATTGTGACGCCGCCGCCAACATTGACGCAAGCGCCGCTTTGATTGTTCACGATATTTTGAACTTCGAGCGTATTTGTGCCGGTGAAATTAAATTGATTATTTGCGCCGTCGCCGAGCGTAATAATCGCGTTACTGTAATTTGAAATGTTGAGATTGTTAATTGTTAGATTGGCGTTATCGGCGGTGGTAGTGATATAAACTTCGTCGAGCGTGGTAGCTGAACTTCCGGTTAAAGTAACTTCTTCGTCCGTTGCAATGGTAATAGTTGAATTTGATTCGCTAATCGTGTAAGTGCCGCCGCTGGTAATTGTTTGGTCGGCGAAAAGTTGTAGATTAAACTTCAGCATAGGTAATTACCTCCGAATTAATTTTTTCGCTGGAAATATTTTCTGCATTAATAATTTCCGCGTTTATTTGAGAGTTGGGGGTATCGGCATAATTCGCGGCGCTTTGATTCATTGCAATAATTTCTTCAAATTCATCAAGGTTAAAAAATTCGTCCACATTGAAAAATTCATCGTCAAACAGCGACGCAATTTCAGCGGTTTTGCCTTCAAATAAATTTTGGCTGACAACTTCGGCGAGAGAAACGCTATCCGATTTCGCGCAGTCAATAAAATCTTCAACCGCCTCAATGAACGCGCCCATAACTTTGCCAACAATCCCAAGCACGCCGTCAGCAACGCTAATATCTGCGCCGTCTTCGTCAACTTCAACTTCGGTCAGTTCGTCGACAGAATGCGCGGGCTTCGTCGCCACTAAATAATTTCCCTTGCTAAAATGATATTCGCCGTCGCCGTCAAGAATAATCCAGTTGCCGCTTGAATTAATCGTTGCGCCAGGACTGACATTAACAAGTTCCAGAGATTTGACCTGCGCGATATTCTCAGGCAAAATATTTTTATCGACAATGGGCGTAAAGTGCACGCCGTAATTATCGTCGCCGGAAATTCCAAGCGGTTTGCCATTAAGCTTAACTTCACCGCTCAAGCCGTCAACTCCAACGCGCACGCCTAAACCTTTGACATTGCGCAGTACAGAAATTTTGATGTCGTTAAGGTCAAGGTCGTCGCCGCTGATTGTGAATTTAACTTTCTTAAGCGGGTCGTTTGCAGGTCTGCCGGTAAATTTAAGTTTGTTGCCCTTCTGCTTCCAGCCCAAAGTTTCAGTCTTGACTACCTTTGGAATACCGCCTTTAAGCTTAACGGTTAAAAATTTATCGCCGTTAACTTCAATGGTTTGGTCGTTGATTTTGAAAGATTTGGACGCAAGAACTTTAATTTTGCCGTCGCCGTCAGTCTTGAAATTTTCAGTGCCGCTTGAAACTACAACGGTTGCGCCAGGCGAAATATTTGTGTAAAGCGTTTCGTAAAGGTCGCCGCCGTGCTTTACAATTTCAACGCCGTAATTGTCATCATCGTAAACGCCCAAAGAATATTGCGGGTGATTGAGTTTAACATCGCCGCTCAAGCCGTCAATCGCAATTCTCGTAACGCGGACGCCGTCAACCATTTCGCCGATCCTGACAACAGGCACACTTACACCGTCGGGCTTGTTATCGTGATTTTTATCAACAAGTCCATCGCCGAAAAGTCTAAAACTGCCCTTATTAATCGGATCGTTATCACTGCTGCGCCGATACGCCCAACCTTTAATTGGCTGCTCAACAACGCTCCAACCGTCAACAGCGGCTTTTTCCGGAATAACCAACTCATAGCCATTGTCCGGATTGTTATCAAGTTCGGCAAGGCTGTATCGGTCGCCATTAACCATAAGCGCGCCGCTCGGTACTTTGAAATGAAAATTCTCAACCGAAGTATCAAACACCGTGCCGTCCGCGCCAAAACAGGGCTTAGGTCCAATAATCTGCACGCCGTCCGGTATTCCATCGCCGTCGTTATCGTGGAATGCGCCGCCAGTCAATGTGTAATGCAGTGAGCCTTCATTGTAGGTAAATTGATGCTCGCTAACTTTTTCATAAGCGCTTCTGTTTGTGCGGTCGTTGCCTTTCGGGAAACCAGCGCCTTCATTGAATAATTGCAGTTCTTCACCATTTTCAGCGTTGTTGTCAAGGTCGACAAGTTTATATTCGTCGCCGTTTACAATGAGATAGCCGCGCGGCACGTCAAAATGAAAGTCTTTGAGATTTTTGATACTGGTAAAAACAGGACGCCCATTTTCAAAACTCACGCCGTCCGGAACGCCGTCGCCGTCGTCGTCGTGAAAAGCGCCGCCTGTCAATGTAAAATTCAAAGAGCCTTCATTAAAGGTAAATTGGTGTTCGCTAACTTTGTTCCAACCCATTTTAAAGACCTCTCCCATCATAAATTTTTACAACGTCATTTGCAGTTTCAACCACAAACGAATTTTTATCTTCAA
Source organism: uncultured Selenomonadaceae bacterium (assembly GCA_905234705.1). GTDB lineage: Bacteria > Bacillota > Negativicutes > Selenomonadales > Selenomonadaceae > Quinella. The sequence goes on from CAJOIB010000105.1 coordinate 6,480, forward strand.
AAGACCATTGCCCGTCGTTAACCTGCGCTGTAGAATTGCCCTTGATAACGCCGCTGATAATTTTTCCGGTACTGCGCGAAAGGTAAATATCATTGCCCGCCGAAATCGTCACATTGTCAAAGGAACTGCCCAAACTCAGCATGGAATATTTTTCCACAAAAGTAAAAGTGCGCGGAGTCAATGCGGTTTTCTTGTCGACGAATTTTAAGCTTATCGCCGCCGAATCATCGGAAATTTCGCCGGTTGAATCCGCAGTAAGTCGCGCAGGTTCAGTATAATATGTCAGGCAATTTTCTTCAGCGCCGAAAATCAGCCAGCCGCCGCGCAAAGTCCCAGTTGAAACATTGTCGACGATTAAAACTGTATTTCTCGCCACGCCGTTAACTTTGCCGTTCCAAATTATTCGACGCACGCCAATTTTCCCGTCAGCCGCGCCGCCTGTAACAGTCAAATTTCCAAAATTATCAACTTCAGCGCCGGTCAGCGTCAAAGTTATTCCGTCAAAAGCCGCTTCCGTGATTGAGTCAACATTATCGAGCCCGCGAACCGTGACGTCGCTTTTTCCGCCGCTTA
>CAJOIB010000106.1 GCA_905234705.1 uncultured Selenomonadaceae bacterium
CTGCGCGATAAATGCAAAAGTTACGGTATCACGCCGGTTTTCATTACGCCGACGCCGCTCAATCCCGATTTGATTCGTAAAGTTAAATTTATTGAAAATCCGCCGTACGATTGGAAGGAACAGCGCGCGTACATTTGCGATTGGATGAAAAAGCAGGAACATTGCATTGACATATCGGAGGCGCTTTCTGACGGCAACGGCTATTTGAAGGCTGAATTGGCGGTTGACGGTTTGCACCCCGACGCTGAGGGCAAAAAAATTATCGGGCAGGCTGTTGAAAATTGGCTGAATAATTATTTGACTGGAGGAAATTCTAATGGCTAAGGCATTGGTAGTTATCGATATGCAAAATGACTTTGTAACCGGCGCGCTCGGCACGGCAGAGGCGCAAGAAATGTTACCGCGCTTGGTGGCGAAACTTGAAAAAATCGTCGCGCAGAAATCGGCTGACATTCTTTTTACTCAAGACACGCACAAGGAAAATTATTTGGAGACGCAGGAGGGCAAAAATTTGCCGGTGGTTCACTGCATAAAAAATACCGCTGGCTGGGAAATTGTTCCGGAATTGCAGAAATTTATCCCGAAGGCTAAAGCGGTTATTGAAAAAAAATCATTCGGCACAACGCGCCTGCCAACTTTGCTCAAACCGTACGAAGAAGTTGAATTTGTCGGCGTATGCACGGATATTTGTGTCATTTCAAATGCGCTATTGCTGAAGACGTTTTATCCGGAGCAAAAAGTTTCAGTCGACGCTAAATGCTGCGCGGGCGTTAATCCAAAATCGCATAATGAGGCGCTGAACGTCATGAAAATGTGCCAATGCGAAATCAAGGAGTAGATTTATGGCTAGACAATACAAGAAAATATTGAAGAAATTGCAACCGAAAACAAAATCGCCGTCCGAACAAGCGCCGCCGGAAAAGCCAGGCAAAGATTATTTGCTGACAATCATATTGGCTTTGACGGTAATTTTTTTGATAATCGGGTGGTCGAGTTTCACGGCGATAAATCGCGGCTTGTACATAACACTGATAATTGCGCTGGGTTCGACATACGCGCGACGTCACTACAAATTTAATGCGACGCAGGACACAATTATTGAAAAAGTCGGTTATGCGGCAATGGGGCTTGCGATAGTTTTGTTTGTGGCTGAAATTTACTTTCGCTTTATCTCCTAACTAAAAACCAAAAAAAGAGGCGCTCACGGATGAGCGCCCCTGTGGCGCGCTTGCGTGGCTTGCGTAAGCAAGGCATGCTCTTTAGTATCACGTGATGTGACAATCCGCGCCACGCTTTTCTTTGCCAGCGTTTCTTTTCTAAAAAGAAATGCTGATATACGTTTTATTTTTTGGAAAGATATTTGCTATTGGCTTGAACGAACCGCCAGGGATAATTAGCCGCCGCACCCGCATAATCAATTCCTGCGCGACAATTATTCCGGAACGCTGATAAAATTCACGCGAAAGTTTCATCTCGCCATTTCATAAATCTTAATCATATCGTCAAAATAAATCCGTTTAGCTGAGCCAATACTGCCGCCCGTCGCCTTTTCGCACGATTCAGCCATTTCTTGAATCTGGTCGTCAGTCGGATTAATCCCAAGCTCAGTCATATTCGTCGGCATTCCAATTTTGCGATAAAAACTTTCAAGCGCCTCAATCCCGCGCAATGCAATTTCATCGTCATTCAATCCGATGGTGTCGACTTCCATAACATTCGTCGCAAATTGAACAAAGCGCGGCGTGCAACTTTTATAAACATAGCGCGCCCAACTTCCCCAAATCGCCGAAAGTCCCGCGCCATGCGTAACGTTAAACATACCGCTCAATTCATATTCCAAATTGTGAGTGGCAAAATCGCCGCCGTCATTACCGCAACCAGTCAAGCCATTGTGCGCCAAACTCGACGCCCACATAATTTCTGCGCGAGCGTGATAATTTTTCGGATTCAGCCGCAGAATATTAGCATTTCTCATAACAGTTTTAAGCAAACCTTCAGCAATGGCGTCGGTAATTTCCATATTGCCGCCGCTGGTAAAATACCGCTCCATCGTGTGCATCATAATATCGACGCAACCAGCCGCAGTTTGATAATCCGGCAAAGTTACCGTGAGTTCTGGATTCATAATCGCAAATTTCGGACGCGCCAGAGCATCGCCAAAGCCGCGCGTTTTTTTAGTTTGCTCATTGGTAATGACGACGTTTCGGCTCATTTCGCTGCCCGCGCCGCTTATCGTCAAAATCGAACCAACCGGCAATGACGCCTTCGCTGTGCGTTTGTGCTCAAAAAGTTCCCAAATATCTTCTTTGGGTTCGGCTATCGCAAATGCTATCGCCTTGGCAGAATCTATGACGCTTCCGCCGCCTATCGCCAAAATAAAATCCACTTGATTCAGCGTACCCTGCGCGAAACCCGTCCGCACTTTGTCAAGATGTGGATTCGGCACTACGCCGCCCAATTCCACGTGAAAAAGCCCCGCTTCATCCAAAATTTTTTTGACGCGAGCCAGCAAGCCCGACCTTACCGCGCTGCCCATTCCATAATGTACCAAAACGCGCTTGCCGCCGTATTTCCTAATCATATCGCCTACGCATTTTTCAGCGCCCCGCCCAAATATTATCCGCGTCGGCGCGTAATATTCAAAATTGTGCATCCATCAATCCGCCCTTTCAATTAAATTCTGCTCGAAGTGTATCAATTTATTTTCAAACGGTCAAGTTTATGCTACAATTCGCGCAGGTGATTTTATGCAAAAAATAAAAGTAATGACGATTTTTGGAACTCGACCGGAAGCGATAAAAATGTCGCCGGTTATACTTGAACTTTTCAAACATTCCGAAGTAATAGAAACTTTTGTAACGGTTACGGCACAGCACCGCGAGATGCTGGATCAAGTTTTGCGGCTTTTTAAAATTCAGCCGGATTTCGATTTAAATATAATGACGCAGGGGCAAACTTTGTTCGATATTACCAGTCGCGCTCTAGGCGGCTTACACGGCGTTTTTGAGCGGGTTAACCCAAATATCGTTTTTGTTCACGGAGACACCACCACAACCTTTGTAGGCGCTCTGGCGGCGTTTTACAATCAAATTGCCGTGGCTCACGTCGAGGCGGGCTTGCGTACCGGAAATAAATATTCGCCCTTCCCCGAGGAAATGAATCGGAAATTAACCGGCGCACTTACTGATTTGCACTTTGCGCCAACTGATACTGCGAAAAATAATCTACTCAATGAGGGCGTCGCGCAGAACAAAATTTTCGTCACGGGCAACACGGTTATTGACGCGCTTTATCAGACGGTCAGCGCCGATTATAAATTTTCCGACGAACTTTTGAATAAAATTGACTATGAACATAAGCGGATAATTTTGGTGACGACGCATCGCCGCGAGAATCTTGGTGAGCCGCTGCGTCAAGTTTATCGCGCGCTGAAAAAATTGCTTGAGGATTTTGCTGACGTTGAAATTATTTTTCCCGTGCATAAAAATCCGCGCGTTCGTGAAATTGTCAATTCTGAATTGGGAAATATTGAGCGCGTGCATTTAATTGAGCCGCTGGATTATGAGCCGTTTGCAAATTTAATGAGCCGCGCGCATTTGATTTTGACGGATTCTGGCGGCATTCAAGAAGAAGCTCCGGCACTTGGCAAACCGGTATTAGTCCTGCGCGATACCACAGAAAGACCGGAAGCGGTAATTGCGGAGACTGTCAAATTGGTTGGTACGGAACTGGAGAAAGTTTACGGCGCCGCGAAAGTTTTGCTGACGGATTCAGCGGAATATAAAAAAATGGCAACTGCCAAAAATCCTTACGGAGATGGACGCGCCGCCAAAAGAATTGTTCAAACTTTGCTCTGGAAATACAATCTATCAGCCGAAAAGCCGGAAAGTTTTAATTCCTGACAAATTTAAATATCTGATAAATAAAAAACCGCCACATAGGCGGATTTTTTTCTTGCATTATTAAAGCCGCTGTGTTATAATATC
>CAJOIB010000107.1 GCA_905234705.1 uncultured Selenomonadaceae bacterium
ACCGGTCGCGTTAATGACGATTGAAGCGGCGCAGGCTTTGAAAGAAGTTGCTGACGAATTGAGAGAGCGCGGCTATCGGCTGAAAATTTATGACGCTTACCGTCCGCAGATGGCAGTTGATAATTTCGTGAGCTGGGCTGAAAATCTCGACGATACCCGTATGAAAAAATATTTTTACCCGCAGGTTGACAAGAGCCGCCTTTTCGCCGAAGGTTACATTGCCGAACATTCCGGTCACAGCCGCGGCTCGACGGTTGACTTGACGCTTTTTGATATGAAAACCGGCAAGGAAGTTGATATGGGCGGGACATTTGATTATTTCGGTGAACTTTCGCACCCCGATTATACCGGCAAACTGACTAAGAGACAGCTGAAAAATCGTCAACTTCTGCGCGAAGTTATGATTAAGCACGGTTTCAAGCCGCTTGAAACTGAATGGTGGCACTTCACGCTGAAAAATGAGCCTTACCCCGATACTTATTTTACATTTACAGTTAGAGATTTAAATCAATAATTTTTTGCAGATAAAAATTCTGCGCGAGTTATGTCGCTTGAACTGAATGGTGGCACTTCACGCTGAAAAATGAGCCTTACCCCGATACTTATTTTTTTAATCAATAAATTTTGGAGGGATTTACAAATGATGGCGGCGGTTTTAGTGGCGAGCTTTCTATTAGGCTCGATTCCGAATGGTTTGATTTTCGGCAAACTGTTTTGGAAAAAGGATTTGCGGCGTTACGGCAGCGGGAATGTTGGGGCGACAAATGCCTGGCGCGTACTCGGCAAAAAGGCGGGACTTTTAATTTTCCTGCTGGATTTTCTGAAAGGCGAATTGAGCGTAATTTTGGCACACTTGGCGATTGGCACGCCCCAGGCAATGATGCTTGCAGGTTTATTCGCGATAATCGGTCATGCAATTAGCCCATTCCTGAAATTTCACGGCGGTAAAGGCGTCGCAACCGGCTTGGGCGTCATTACAATTTTAATGCCGTCGATAACCGCGCTGGTACTTTTGGCGTGGGTGATAATCGTTTTGACAACGCGCTATGTATCGTTGGCGTCAATCGCGGCGGCGGTACTTTTGCCGATTTTGACGCTGATTTTGCACGAAGAGAGAGCCTACGTAATTTTCGGCGTATTGGCGGCGGTGGTAGTAATTCTCCGCCACCACGACAATATCTTGAGAATGCGCAAGGGACGCGAAAATAAAATTTAATCTTCCGGCGCAGTCAAATTGCTAAAATATTCGATTTTGCCGCTCAAAATGTCATCGTAAAGATTTTGTTTCCAATCAATATAAGCGATGGCGTCTTCAAGGGCGGCGATTTTTTTTTGCAATTCGGCTTTTTTGGCGTCGAGCATAATTTTTCGTTCGGGAATAGTGCCCGCGCCGCCCAGGCACATTGCAAGGTACGCGCGCATTTCGGCGATACTCATATTGCAATTTTTTAGGCAGGTCAAACTTTTCACCCAATTAAGCGTGTGTTCGTCGAAAACGCGGCGATTATTTTTGTCGCGCTTGACGTGCGGAACAAGCCCTTCATTGCAATAAAATTTCAGCGTGGCGTAAGTCATGCCGGTTTCTTCGCAAACTTCCTTCATGCCGTACATAAAAACCCCCCCAAAAAATTCTTGACCGAAAGTAACTTCCACAGAATATAATTATTATAAATCAGATTTGCGGCTCAAGCAAATTCAGAGGAGTGGATAACTTGAATAAAAAATTTTTGAAGGTTGCGGCTGGATTAATGGCGTCGACGTTTTTAATTTTTGGAGCGCCAACGAATTTGCCGTCGGTTGACGCCGCCGCGTCCCGTTGATTCTTGGAACGGAATTAAAACCGCTGTGACTTATGGCGCAGTTGCTCCGCAATTAACCGACCAGGCGAATGATATTTTTCCGCCGCATTGGTATTCGCCGTATTGGAGACCGATAAATTTCCCGCAGAGCGACGCCTGCCAGAATTTAAATATTTGGACGCCGAATATTAATGACGGCAAAAAACGTCCGGTAATGGTTTGGCTGCACGGCGGCGGTTATACGGCTGGCTCGGCTCAAGTTGAAGATGTTTATGACGGCGAAAACTTAAGCCGCAAGGGCGACGTTGTAGTTGTGTCGATTAATCACCGGCTCAATTCGCTTGGCTTTTTGGATTTGTCGGCTTACGATAAAAAATTTTCCGGCAATAACGGTATGCTTGACATAATCGCGGCTTTGCGTTGGATTCACGAAAATATTGCACAATTCGGCGGTGACCCCGATAATGTGACGGTTTTTGGACAATCGGGCGGCGGCGCGAAAATTTTAACCTTAACGGCGATGCCTGCCGCGAATGGTTTATTCCACAAAGCCATTGTTCAAAGCGGCGCAAATGAATTAATGGGAATGTCTTTGCCCGATAAGGAAGTTTCAGCGCGCGTTGCCGAATTGACTTTGCAAAATCTTGGCATCGACGCCAGCGAAGTTAAGAATTTGCAAACTTTGCCCTACGCTGAACTGGCTGATGCCGCCAATAAAGCTATGGTTCAAGCAGGCGAAGAATTTGGACCTGAGCGCGTTTATCAAGGTACGTTTGGTTGGTCGCCGATTGTTGACGGCGTGAATGTTATGCAAGATCCGGTTATCGGCGGATTTTCGGACAGGGCGAATAATATTCCGCTGATGATTGGCACTGCGGCAAATGAATGGGCGACAATGGCAACTTCGCAAACCGATAATAAAAATAATTGGAGTGACGCTGAAATTGAGCGCCGCCTGCGTCAAAAGTACGGCGATAAAACGGACGCGGTTAAAACTGCGCGAATAAAATCTGACCAGGACGCGCCTTACATTTTCACGTGGGAAACGCCGATAATGGGCGGCTTCGGCATGGCGTATCATTGCTCGGAAATTCCATTTGTATTTAACAACATTGAACTTTCGGGCGAAGCGACGGGCGCAACTATGATTTTTGATAATAAATCGGTTGTTCGCTATCACCACGACGACAAATTGATGAACATTCTCGAACCTGGCTACAATGATTAATATTTTTGGAGGAGTTAATTATGAAATATCGTACACTCGGAAAAAATTTGAAAGTATCGGCGGTAGGATTGGGCTGCATGGGAATCAGCCACGCTTACGGCGCGCCCGCTGACAAAAAAGAAATGATTGAACTTCTCGCGCAGGCGGTGGACATTGGTTATACATTTTTTGACACGGCGGAATGTTACGGCACTGACGATAACCCGCACGATAACGAAGAAGTTGTTGGTGCGGCGCTGAAAAATTATCGAGACAAAGTTGTTATCGGCACGAAATTTGGGATTCGCTTTGACGAAAATTCTACCGAAACAAACAAGCCGGTTATTGCCGACGCGCGCCCCGAAGTTATTAAAAAATCCGTCGAAGGTTCGCTGAAACGCCTTCAAACAGATCACATTGACATTTATTATCAGCACCGCGTTGACCCGAAAATTCCCGTTGAGGAAGTCGCCGGTGTTATGCAACAGCTGATTGACGAGGGCAAAATTTTAAGCTGGGGTATGTCCGAAGTTGGCGAAGAAATTATCCGCCGTGCTCACAAAGTTTGCCCGCTAACCGCCGTGCAAAATCGCTATTCAATGATGTATCGCAACTACGAAAAAATTTTCCCTGTGCTTGAGGAATTGAATATTGGGCTGGTGGCTTTTTCGCCGATGGCTAATGGAATTTTGAGCGGCGCTTATGGCAAAGATTCAAAATTCGACAGCAAGACAGATTATCGAAGCGTTATGCCGCAATTCACCGCCGAGGCTATGGATAAAAATCAAGCGCTAATGAATCTTTTGGAAGAAACCGCGCGCAGTAAAAATGCAACCAAGGCGCAAATTTCATTGGCGTGGATGATTGATAAAAAGCCGTGGATAGTTCCGATACCAGGGACGCGCAAATT
>CAJOIB010000108.1 GCA_905234705.1 uncultured Selenomonadaceae bacterium
CGTCGAAGACAGTGGTTTATCTGAGATTATCGAGCGAATGATAAATCTGCCGGACGTTCACGTTAAAAAAGTTGGCGACAGAATTTTATTGAGCGGCACTGTTAAAAATCAGTACGAGCGCAATTACGCCATTCAAACGGCGCGGCTCTATACTGGCGGTTCTACCGAAGCAAGCTTGAATTTTGGGAGTACTATAGATCCGTCAATGGATACACAGGCTGCCAAAGATGAAAGCAGCAGCGGAAATTTGGCTTCCGGTAATCAAGTGCAAAGTGGCGGAGATATTATTGATTTACTGCAAATTTTAAATCCGACCAAGATTAGATTTGAGGCACAAATTGTAGAAATTACTTCCGACAATGCAAAAGATTTAGGCATTCAATATGGAAGACAAGGTACTGGCGGTGTTTTTCGATTCGGCGAAGATTATGATCGAACTGAAAACGTTGAAACTTACAGATATTATGATTCAACCACTGGCAGGTGGGACGTTTACACGCTTTCATCAGGGTCGCACATTAGGAGATTTGGCAATAATCCGATAAAATGGATTGAACAGAGATTTGCACCTATTAACGCTCAAATCAACGCGCTTGTCAACAATGGCAAAGCCAGAATTTTATCCCGCCCGACTATTACGACGCTTGCCGGTGAAGAAGCGGCTATCCAGGTTGGCGGCGAAATTCCCTACACAGTTGTTGGTGTCGACGGTTTTGCTACAACTTCTTTCAAAAATTATGGTATAATCTTACAGCTGAAGCCGGTGGTTGACGCAGAAAATCGAATTACTTCAGCCATTCACACTGAAGTCAGCAATTTAAGCGGGCAAACTGTTAATGGGATGCCGGTAATTGCCACGCGTCGCGCAGATACTGTTATGACTTTGCAATCCGGCGCTACCATGATTGTTGGCGGACTGATGGATTCTTCAGAAAGTAAAGCTATTTCAAAAATCCCGATACTGGGCGATATTCCGATTATCGGCGAATTTTTCAAATACACTTCCAAGCGCCGCGATAAGCGCGAATTGATTATTTTAATCACGCCATATCTTGTCAGCGATGATGATACCTACCATTCCGGAATGACCGACGATATGCGGGATTTGTATAATGCGGGGCAACGCGAAAAAAATAGCTTGAATGACGTTGCCGCCACTTCCAGAAAAAATTGAACAGCCTAAACAGCAAAAATTTAAATTTGTAAATCCTAACAAGCGGCAGAAAAAGTGAAATAAAACTTAATGGCGGTTTTTTAAAAAATTTTTAAGATTTCGCTTAACAAAATCTGCGCGAATGCCGATAATTCGGTATGACTATAAATTGAGAGGAAGGTTTTAGCATGGCAGTGGAAAATAATAATGTGAAACAAAGCCTGTCAGTGGCGGGCGGACATTCGAGCATTATTATGAGCATCTTTAGCACGAGCTCGGGGAATGGCAAAACAATCACTGCCATTAATTTGGCGGCGAGTTTGGCTAAGGAAGGCTACGACGTTTGCTTAATGGATTTGGATTTGCAATTCGGCGATGTGGTCGATTATCTGAAACTTTCACCAAAATACACCATTGCCGAGGCGCAAAAAGATTTTGAAACAGATCCCGAAGAATTTGACGTAAGAAATTACTTGACAGAATACACTCACGATGATTTGCATTTTTCGGTGATGGCGCCGCCGAAAAGCATTGACGACGCCTATCAGATTGACGTTACCGTTGTTGAAAAAATGATTCAGCAACTGGTTGATTTCGACTTCATTATTTTGGATTTGCAGGCGGTGTTCAGCGCACTAAATCTGGCAATGCTGGACATTAGCGCGATTATCAATTACGTTGGAATTATAGATTTTCTGCCGTCGGTAAAAAATTTCAAAGTTGGATACGATACGCTGATTCGCTTTGAGTACGAGGCAAATAAAATCCGGCTCATAGAAAATCGTTCCAATTCGCAAAAATTGATTAAGGGCGACGACGTTGAAAGGCTTATCGGCGAAAAATTTTCTCACAAACTGCCGAATGACTTTCAATCGGTTAATAAATCCGTCAATTCCGGTGTGCCGCTGATGTTCGCCGCGCCAAATTCGCCGCTTACCAAAAGTTTTGCAGAACTCGCTGAAAGTTATTCGCAACACCAAGATAACGCTCCGCCGCCCGAAGAAGTGGTTGTACAGCCCGATAAAAGCATTTTCTCAAAAGTCATGGGTATGTTAGGCTGGTGATAATCTTGCAATATCGAGCAATTTTAGTCGAAAAGGATAAATCCGTTTTAAACGATTTGGCGAACACGCTCAAACAAGCCAAAGATTTTGAAGTGCTGTCGACGTACAATAATTTTAACGCGGCGCTTGGGCAGAGTTCGATTTACAATCCGAATTTGTTTCTGATTGATATTGATAATGTCGAAGTTTTTAAAATCCTGCCGAATTTTGTGGAAGTTTTTCCAAATGCGGTAATTCTCGGCACGCTTTCAGTTTGGAATGCGGATCTTGCTTACAAAGCCCAAAAAGCTGGAATCACCGGCTGTATCATAAAACCGTTCACGCCGCAAGAAATTATCGATACGATAAAACTTTACGGCAAACGCGGCAAAAGTAAGCCGTCACGTATCATAACTTTTTTCAGCCCGAAAGGTCGTTCCGGTCGAACCACGCTTGCCGCACTGTTGGCGCTGGATTTGGCTAAGAAAAGTAACGAGTCCGTCGCACTGATTGACGCCGATTTACAATTTGGCGATTTGCCGATATTCTTTGACTTAGAGCCGAAGCATACGGTTGTTGACGCCGCTCACGATATTAAACTTTTGACGCCAACAGCCTTTGCGCCGTATTTTCACGAAGTCACGAAAAATCTTTATCTGCTCAGCAGTCCCGACCGTCCAGAGTACGCTGAACTTGTTGAAGCGCCGAATCTGGTTGAGGTCGTGCGTATGGCGGGGCACATTTTCAGATATTTGCTAATCGATTTGCCGTCCGGTTTTAATCCAATTTCCCTGGCGGTCAGCGATTTTGCCAGTACCAATTTTACCGTGGCGATGATTAATACCGGTTTGGAAGTGGCTCATATGAAACGCACGCTTGATTTGTTCAAAGCGCGGCGCGGACATATGCACATTGATTATCCGGTTTTTACGCGTGTCAATCCCTGCAATGACGAGCAGAAACAGAAGCTTGAATCGCAAATTATGCAGCCTATCACGGCGATTTTCCCGAACGAGTATAATTTGGTTTCAATCGCGAACAGCGGACGCATTTTGTACGGGTTGCCGCAAGATACGCTGATGATGAAGACTATTTCAAAGCTGGCGGATGATATTATCGCCGGAAAGTTGTGATTGCATGGTAATTCTTTTAGGGCTGGTGGCGGCTCTCGCGACGTTTTTGTGCGTGATATGTTTTGTGCTGTTTGTCATGAACAGCAGAGGGCTTGATATGAAATACAGAATGCGCCGCCATAACGTTAAGCCCATTATCAAAAAAGACAAGGACTTTGAAGGCTTAGTCGTCCGCGCATACAAAGTTATTCAGAAAATCTCGAAACCGCTCACCGAAATAAATTTTGCAAAATCTCTTGAATACAAGTTGAATCGTGCAGGATTACCGCTACTCGGTGGCGAATATGTCATTATAAACCTAATCGTATCGGGAATAGTCGGATTTGTAATCTGGCTGGTGACAATGAATCCAATTTTCGCAGGGGGTGGTGCGGCGTTAGTACCTGTGGCGTTGTGGGCAGGAATTTTGTACATGATAAGCAAGCGGCTAACTGATTTTACAGAGCAACTCGGTGATTGCCTCATTACAATTTCAAATGCACTTCGCGCAGGATACAGCTTTCAACAAACAATCGAAGTTATCTCGAAAGAAATGGAACCCCCAATCGGCGAAGAATTTTCCAAAATGAACCACGACGTAATAATGGGCGTACCGCTCGAAGAGGCGCTTGACACGGCTAATAAACGCATTGGCAGTTCAGATTTTGAGCTGGTCGTAACGGCGGTTTTAATTCAGCGCGAAGTTGGCGGCAATTTAGCCCAGGTACTTGACAGCATAAGTTATACTATTATGGAAAGAATCCGAATGCGGCGAGAAATTTTATCACTGACCGCGCAAGGCAGATTATCCGCGCTGGTTATGCTGGCTCTGCCGTTCATAACATTCGCCGTAATGTACGCCCTCAATTCCGAACAGGTTATGCAACTTTTTAGCGAACCGATGGGACAAAAGTTAATGATTGGCGCGTTGATAATGGAGATTATTGGATACTTTATAACGATGCGTATTGTCAATATCGATGTTTGACAGTTTCTAGAGCTGTTAAATATATAGGTTTACTCTCGAAATAATATAAGGAGATGATTACTTTGTTTAAATGGATTTATGAGATTACGGACACGCTCAAAGCAAAGTTGTCCGAAAAAGGACAGGGCATGGTCGAATATGCAATCGTTTTGGCGGTTGTAGCGGCTATCGCGGCGGCAGTATTATGGACTAGTAGCGGTGACGGGAAAGATGACTCTTTGCAGGCTACCGTAGCTGGCGCTTATGCCAATGCTAAGGATAAGATTAATGACGCTCAAAATAAACCCGATGCCTCTAGCGGAGAAGCCTCTGACCACTAATCCTTGATTTAGTGCTGATTGGCTGAGTTTCGGATAGGTTAAAAGTTCGATAATTAATTTAACGGTATATCTCAAAATGACGAGAGCCTCCTATGGTTTGTAGGGGGCTTTTGTTGTAAGGTGGTGAAAGCAAAAAGGTCAGACGCTGGTTGAATTTGCGTTTATTTTCCCGATGTTTATTTGCATATTTTTGAGCATAATTTATATTGGGATACTTTTTCTGGACTACACGCAGTACAACAACGCCGCCCGTGACGCCGCACGCGATATTTCGCTGATTCAAACGTCAACTCTTCGCGCAGATATTGTTGAAGAAATTAATCAGCAAGATTCAGAGCGCCTTTCAAGGTATGCTTCTGCGCTGACGGATCTTTATACTCCAACGTGGAATGCAAAATTTGTTGACGAGGACGGCAACGACGCCCTTGAGGCAGATGCCGCTGACGTGCAGGTTACAATCGAATTAAAA
>CAJOIB010000109.1 GCA_905234705.1 uncultured Selenomonadaceae bacterium
TAAAACCCGCCGCCGGTGAAGTCAAAATTCTTGGGCTGAAAAATATTGCCGCCGTTACGCCCGAATTGAAAATTTATGACGATTTAACCGCGGCTGAAAATCTGAAATTTTTTGCCAAACTTCGCGGCAAAGCTGTTAATTTTTCTGAAATGGGCGCGCGCGTCGGCGGGCATATCGGGAACATTTGAAACGGAAGCGGCGGCAGGAACATTGACAGCGGCGTTGACAACTTCGGCGTCGGTGAAGGGCGGCTTGTTTCCAATTTTGCTGTTCCCGATAACGCTGCCAATATTTTTACCGGCGATACAATTAACGGCAGCGGCAATGACGGGCTCGGATTTTGAAACGGAATTGCTAACGGCAATGGCGATATTCGACGCAATTTTAATCACGGCGTCGTCAATACTATTTGATTATTTGGATTGATGAATTTTGAGATGGGTAATTTTGTTGACGGCGGCGCTAATCGCGGCGATAATATTTTTCGTGCCGCCGGTAAAAGGTTTAGGCGATTTAGTAAAGATAATATTTTTTCACGTACCAACGGCGTGGGTATCAGTGCTGGCGTTTTTTGTGAGTGCGATTTGGGCGGCTAAATTTTTACGCACGGGCGATTTTTCGTTTGACGAATTGAGCGCCCGCTCTGCGCGATTAGGATTTATATTTGTGTTGATGGCGACGGCGAGCGGAGCGATTTTCAGCAAATTAACTTGGGGCGCGTATTTGACATTGCGGGCGGCAGTCACGGACGAAAAAGCGCGCGCGAAAGTTTCAGCGGTATATTCATTGCTGAGCGTGCTGACAGTGCCATTTTTGGTATTTATTTTGCCGCGAATGTATTTCTCATTGCACCCGACGCCGGTTATAAATTCGGAAGGAAAATTGGATATGGACACCGAGATTTTGATAGTGCTGATAGCGGCGGTAATCGACGCAACTTTGATTTTCTATCAGCTAATGAAAATGCGGAGATGATTTTATGCGGAAGATTTTTTTAGCGGTTTTGCTAATTGGATTTATCGCCTACGCCGGAATAAATTTTAGCGAAAATCTGACGCCGTACGTGAGCATAGCCGAAGCGACCGCCTCAAATAAAAACGTGCAGGTAAAAGGTTTGCTGGATAAAAATTTTGAGCCGCGGCAATCCGGCGGAGAATTTTTGTTCAATCTGCGCGACGAATTTACCGGCGAAATTTTGAGCGTTAAATATTCCGGAATAAAGCCCGACCGTTTTGACGAAGCATATCACATTGTCGCCATTGGAAAATATAATCCCGCCGAAGAAATTTTTCACGCCCAAAAACTTTTGATAAAATGCCCGTCTAAATACGAAGGACAACAGCCGCAATGATGAATTTAATATCGAGCAGTTTATTGGGCGGCAGTTTAGCGGGCGCGGTTATGCTGGTGTGGTTTTTTTCAAAATGCGAGCAATCCGAACTGCGCAATTATAAATTTTTCGTGCTCATAACTTCAGCGACAATCGCGGCGATAAGTTTGTGGCTGTGGTTTTTGATTTTCACCGACGACTTCACGATTTATTACGTGGCTCAATATTCGTCAACAGATTTACCGGCAATGTACAAAATTTCGGCGTTTTGGGCGGGACAGGCAGGCTCATTGTTATTTTGGCTGTTAATCCACGCGCTGGCGGGCGTGATACTGGCATTCAGAAATGCGCCGGTAAGAGCGCTGAGCGTATATTGTTTCCTGCAATGTCTGTTGAATTTTTTAGTCGTTATAAATTCGCCATTTTGGGAAAATCCAGTCGCGCAGGACAACGGCTTTGGTTTGAAACCGCTGTTACAAGATCCGTGGATGGCGATACACCCGCCGCTGGTTTTCGCGGGCTACGCACTTTTGGCAATACCGTTTTCATTGAGCCTGGGAAATTTGCTCGAATCTTCGTCAAAAAAATGGTTAGAATCTGCGCGAAAATGGACGTTAATTGCGTCGGTATTATTGGGCGCGGGAATATTTATAGGCGGCTATTGGGCGTGGGATCCAGTTGAAAATTCGTCGCTCGTACCATGGCTGGTCAGCGTCGTACTTCTGCACTTAATTATTTTATCCAAAAAAAAATCCGCCGTTTTGCCAATGGCGCATATTGCGGCGGTATTCACATATTCGCTGGTGATTTACGGAACTTTTTTGACGCGCTCCGGAGTTTTGGGCGAATTTTCGGTTCACTCATTCTCAAGCAGCCGAATCAGCATACTAATCGCCTTTGTCAACGCAATAATTTTCCTTGGCGGACTGTTCATAATTTTAATCAAGGCGAAAGATTTTCCGCAGGGCAGAATGTACGAAAACTTCAAAGATCCGGCGTACGCAACGCTCCTAGGAATGCTGATTTTGGTTTTCATAGCAATAGTAATTTGGCTGGGAATGTCCGCGCCGCTGATTTTGCAGTTCTTCGGCGAATCGGCGGCAGTCAGATCTACATTTTATGAAGCCGTCACTAAACCGTTAGCCTTGATAATGGCGGCGATAATGATTTACATTTTTGTAAAAGTTGGCTGGCAGATAAGTTTTGGCGGAAAAATCGCCCATATCGGAGTTGTGGCGGGCGTGGCGGCGATGATAATTTCTGCTCAAGGCGAAACTGTCGACAGGATTTTTATGAATAGCATTGAAGTTGACGTTTTCGGTCACAAATTTACTTACAACGGGCAAATTTTTGAAACGGATTCGCGCAGGAAATTTTATGTTTTCAATGTGGATGGGCAAGAAGTTCGAGCGCTGACGAAACTTCGCGTTAATGGCGACGACGCCGCGCGTGAGCCCGCAATTTTGAGAAATTTTACCGGCGATATTTACATTGCACCAAATCCAAATAATTTCCGCCCGCAGGAATTAATTATCGACAAAGACAGATTTCAAATGGACGGCGAAATCGGCTACACTTTTAAAAATGTCGAAATCAAGCACGTTGACGATAAATATCTTGAGTCAATCACGGCGGAAATCGAAGTTACGGACGGCGTTTCTACGGAAATTGTCCAGCCAATGATAAGATTTGAGCGCGACGGCGGCATTTCATATCCGATAGAATTTTTGAATGGCAGGCGGCGTATTCGGCTAATCGGCGTATCTGACGACAGATTGAAATTGCGGCTAGGAATTTTACCGACGCTCGAAGAAATTTCTCAAGCGCCAATTACCGCGACAATCAGCACGAAACCGTTTATTTGGGTACTGTGGCTGAGCGCGGCGGCAGTTTGCGCAGGAACTTTGGCGGCGGTCAAAAAATAAATTAAGGAGGTTGTATTTCTTGTAAAAAATTTAGGCGAGGGGGACAAGCTATGTGTCTCAAAGATTTACTCGAAAAGCACACGCTTAAAATTCTGGCGGGCGGCTTTATTTTGGGCGTAATTGCTTTGGGCGTCACAAATTTATTTCTGCACATCAGCGGGACTAAAACTTTCTGCGGTCAATGCCACTCAATGAAGCACGAGGCTGAAACTTTTGCAATGTCAAGTCACCGCGAACTTGATTGCGTCGAATGCCATTTGCCGCACGATAATTTTCCGCATTATCTCATCGAAAAAGGGCGCACCGGTATGGTTGATATGTACCATGAAATAATGCGCGATTATCCGGAGCGAATTAAACTTGACGCCGACGCTCGAAAAATGGTTAGCGAAAATTGCCTGCATTGCCACGAATCAACTATGTCCTACGTCAACACAGCGCCGAGC
>CAJOIB010000110.1 GCA_905234705.1 uncultured Selenomonadaceae bacterium
AATATAATTGGTACGAACTCGAATCAATAAATTTGGACTTTACGCAGGACATGACAATTAGTCTTACAGGCGCTGCGAATGGGCGTCTCACTGAAGACTGGGACATCTGCTGGAACAAATCAACCACCGAAATATCTTCAGTTAAAGTTTCACACGGTGGCAGTATAGATACCCGCACGCATTCACAATTTACTTTTGAAGCGCCATATAAAACGCGCCCTGTCGATTCAACTAAACAGCCTAAAAATTACAAGAAATATCAGTACGACGCAGATAATCCCGCCAGAGACTATCCCGACCCGCTCGGCGTCAGAATTGAAAGCGAGCCTATGTGGTATAATCTCGGCGTGAAAGATGGTCAAACTGAATTGAACACCGTCCGCCAAATCATTATCAATATCAATCAATCCAATATGACTGAAGTTGACGGCGACGGCAATGCAATTCCCGACGCCAACGGCTATACTTATCGTCCGCTGATTATTTTCTACGACGGACCAGAAACAAACGCTAAAAATCCAAATCTGAGCGAAGCTGAAAGACTCCGCACACCTACAAAACGTCGAAGACCTTCTCAGCCGATTATTTTAAATCTCAACGCAGACTTCAGCGGTATCTTGTGCGCGCCGAATAGTCCAGTTGTCTTACAGGCGAACGGACACAAATTTAAAGGGCTCATTTTCGCACAAAAATATTACAGCCTCAAAACCGAAGCCGATGTCTACGTAAAAGACGGCAGATATTTCAGCGACACTTCCACGACAACCGAATACTTCAAATACACAACCGAAGCTGGGCTTACAATGTTCTTGGACAGTATCGGCAACGTGCAATATAAAGCTTACAAGGAGAGTGCTTACAACCAAAATGCAAGTTCCCCGTACTACCAAAACATTCACCGCTACGGCGATATTGATACATTCGGTATGTTGGAACTGAAGGATCTGTTTTTCACGGTCGGCGATGACGCTGTCGATATTGAAGTTCAAGAATGGATTGAAGCGCACGAGGGCGAAAATTTATTGTAATGTTACTGGCTGCCCATAGTTTTTAACAGCGTGATTATCGACGGCATTAACAGCACGACGAACATTGCCGGAAAGATAAACAACACCATAGGAAAAATCATTTTAACCGGAGCTTTCATGGCTTCGGTTTTTACGTGTTGGCGGTGTCTATCTCTGATATTGTCTGCCTGTAATTGCAAAGTTTGCGCCATACTTGTGCCGAGTTTTTCAGCCTGTATTACCGAAGTTGTGAACAGGTAAATTTCTTCCAAATCGCAGCGCTTAGCTACTTGATTCAGCGCATATTGTTTCGTCATTCCAAATTTCACGTCGTCAAGCATATGTTTAAATTCGTCTGACAATGAGCCTTTCATTCGCGCAGTAATTTTCGCCACCGCGCCATCAAATGACAAGCCCGCTTGTACGCTGACGCAGAGCAAATCTAAAAATTCCGGAAGTGTGCGCTTGATTTCTTTTTGGCGATTGCGGATTTTGGCGCGCAATATAAAAAACGGAACTATCGCGCCGATAAGCCCGCCCACTATCAAAATTAAAAATTTTTGTGGCAATAAAAAAGTTCTGTACTGTAAAACTAAAAACGCTATTGCAACGCCTAAAACTACCGAAATTGCCCACATTGCCGCGGCGCGCTGTAAAGCCCATGAACCTTGTTTTCCTGCGCGAAAAATATACATTTCCAACAGCCCGATTATTGCGGTTGGCGTCAGCGAGTGCAAAAAATGTTCCATTCTAAAAATTATTGGCTTTATTATTCGCACAAAAAATGAGCGGCGCACCGGTAAATTTTGTTGCTGCTCATTTGTAGAAATGGAAGGCACGGCGGCTTGTCTGGCTCGCAACGCCCTTGCACGCTCCGATTCTGCACGCTCAACCATTGCTAAGATTCTGCGTCGAACTTGAGAGCGCGGCGTCTGCCTCAAATATAACAGCCCGAACATTAACGCGCCCCATACCACCGCGCCCATTAACGAAAAAATTATTTGAAACATATCAATCAATCCTCGGCATTTCCACGCCATTCATACGGAATTTGTCAATAAACTGCGGCTGTAAACCCGACCCTTCATAATGACCAACCGATTTACCATTCTCGTCGATATAATCTTGGACGTAGCGGTACAAATCCTGCAAAATAATCGTGTCGCCTTCCATACCTTGAACTTCGGTGATATAGGTAATTTTTCTGCTGCCGTCACGAATACGCGATTGTTGCAAAATCAAATCTATCGCCGAGGAAACCTGCGTTCGAACCGCGCGAACGGGTAATTCCATACCAGCCATTAAAACCATCGTCTCCAGGCGCGACAAAACGTCTCTGGGGCTGTTTGCGTGCGCCGTGGTTAAACTTCCATCGTGACCGGTATTCATCGCCTGTAACATGTCAAGCGCCTCACCTGAGCGTACCTCGCCGACGATTATTCTGTCCGGTCTCATACGCAACGCATTTCTGACTAAATCGCGAATTGTAATTGCGCCCTTGCCTTCCAAATTCGCCGGTTTAGCCTCCAATGTCACAACGTGCCGCTGTTGCAGTCTCAATTCCGCCGCGTCCTCAATCGTAACAATTCTATCAGTCGCCGGTATGAATGACGATAAAACATTCAACGTCGTAGTTTTGCCTGAACCTGTACCGCCGCTTACCAAAATATTCAGCCGCGCTTTAACGCACGCCTCAAGAAATTTCGCCATGCTATCGCTCAGAGTTCCAAATCCAATCAAATCTTGTACACTAAGCGCTTTTTTTGAAAATTTACGAATGGTAACGCAAGGACCAACCAGCGACAGCGGCGGAATTATGATATTAACACGTGAGCCGTCAGCAAGGCGCGCATCTACCAGCGGCGAAGATTCATCAACGCGCCTGCCCAACGGTGTCAAAATTCGCTCGATTATGCTCATTAAATGCGCGTCGTCGTGAAAATATGTATCCGTTAAAAGCAACTTGCCCTTCTGCTCAACAAAAATATTCTTCGGACCATTAATCATAATTTCGGTAATATTTTCGTCTTTCAGCAAAGGCTCAAGTGGACCAAGCCCTAAAAGTTCGTCGCAAATATCATCAATCAGCTGGAAACGCTCGCCGCGCGTCAAATTCGCTGTGGCATTTTCCGCAATTTCCCTGTCGCTGTACGAAGAAATTATCGTTTTGATTTGCTCACGTACCGGTTCGCCCTGCGAGATTAAATTTTGTTCTTCGGGCGTCATTTCATCGACTATGCGCCGGTGTATCGACATTTTCAAATCTTGAAGTTTATGCTCAATCGTGGTGATTGCGCCGCGCCGCCCCGCAAATGCTGACGCCTCTACCGGTTTATCAAAATTCAGCGCCGCTTGCATTCGACTGCTATATGTTGTACTGGGTTTCTCTGTCACAACGGGCTTTTTTTCTTCAACGGGCGGCGGCGTTTCTTTGCTGCTGCCCAATCGTTCCAATAATGATAACGAGCGCGCCATTAACTTTTAGCCTCCTCAAGTTTCATCTTGTAAACTATCGGCTTCAATTCATCCGGCAAAACATTCCAAGCTTTTAAATAGCTTCCGGTAGTTACGCCAGTTAATTTTAATTCGATTGTAACCTGCACGTCAGCGGCATCTGCCTCAAGGGCGTCGTTGCCGTCCTCGTCAACAAATTTTGCATTCCACGTTGGAGTATAAAG
>CAJOIB010000111.1 GCA_905234705.1 uncultured Selenomonadaceae bacterium
GCCGTCGTAAACACAGCCGCTGTTAATAGCAATGCCGCTAAAGTTTTCTTCATTCTTAACTACCTCCAAAAATTTCTCATATTACGTTTGACGTGTTATATTACCAAAAAAATTTAAATTAATCAAGTACTTTATTTTTTAGGAGAAATTTATAATGATTGAAGCTCAGCACACGCCATCGATATTGGAACATTGAATTATAACTTTACTTCTGCGGGAACTTCGGCGATTGATTTGCCGTCTGGAAAAATTTTTGCATTAATCAGAGCGTCAGTAAAATCTTCCGCCTTATCGATTATGGAACTGTAACAACATTGTGGATTATCGAAGTTGCGATTAATAATTATTTTGGTCTGTGATTGGTTGAGGTGTTGCTTAATGAATTCGTATCCGACATTTTGATAGAAGAAGTCTATTTCATCGTCATAATTCAAAAGCATTTTTTTAAAAGATTCAAGTGACATTGTCGCAACCGTAACTTGTTTTGGGGCGTGAAAACGTCTATATTGCATAACGCATTTTGTACGCGCTGCATCTTCGTAAATTCGCATTTCGTCTTCATTTTTCTCAAGCCAATAATTGTTGGGAAATTTCGTCAAAACTTCGGACGCTGTAACAGCTGATTCTGTAATATCAAACCATTGAAAATCATTCCAAAAAGGTCCAAATTCAACCGGTTCGTGCATTGGTTCGATTGAAAAGTTTTCGTTTGGTGTGTAACTTCCAATATTTTTCAAAAGATAGTCGAAGAAAATAAATGTTCCGCAACGGGGACACAGCCAAGCATAAGAAAAACTTTCTTCGTGTTCACATTCCAACCAATCGGCAGTCAAATTTTCAATTTCAAGTGTACGCCAACTGTCCAAATGGCAAAAAACATGTTCAATCGGTGTTGTGCCTTCAGGCTCACCATGATAACGAATTTGAAACCCGCAAAAGATACATCCACGAACAGCCATAATAATTCCTCCTATTCCAAAATGTGAATTTCACCTTTAAACCAAAATTCAACCTTGCCGTGAATATAACCTCTGCGTTTTGCGTCTTTACAACCGTCTAAAAATGCTTGAAAACCTATCTCAAAAGAATCATGCCGAGACAAAATAATAGCTTTACCAAGAGGTTTAGGTTTATCGTCAGGATAACGAGTCCATTCATCCGCGATTTGCTCGAAAGCTTCTTTAATGGCATTGGATATTTTGTTCGGTTTAATTGAAGACATTCCTTTTACTTCAGCACGAAACTCAAAATCAACCAATAAATCCGGTGATTTTTCCGGCGGTCTTTCCGGTAAAAATGCTACATAAAGTCCCATTCTTAAATAGTATTCGGCAACTTCAATAGCATTTTTATCCTTAACTTTGTTACCGTCGGTGTCTCCATTCGCTATCATTTGGAATTTGTACAACATTTATATTTGGAAATTTTTTAGCAATCCATTCAGGGCATTTGCCGCAAACAACAATGGCAGTCGGCTGCAGTTTTTCAACCATTGCATTTATTCCGCCAATAAAAAGCCTGTGTGCCTCTTTATCGTGAAGTGTATTTGTGGTAACTGCAACAGTGGAATTTTTAGGCAAGCCATCAAAACACCATTCCCAAGTGGCTTCTCCTGCAAAGCCTGCCGTCGGTATCATTGGAATATTCGCTTGTTGAAGTGCATAATCAACCAGACGATTGGCACGGCAATTTTCAATCAAAAACGCCTCAGGATAATCCCGATACAAATTAAAATCTGCTGAAATAATACCTTTGGCTTGTTTGATATATGGAAGGTATTCTTCAAAACAATTATAAAGTCGATGGAAATATCTTGCCGAAGTGAAACAATGATACCAAATCCCTTTTGAGGCAGTAGATTTCAAATAATTTATCGGATAAACCGGAGCTTCCGGAAGATAATTTACCGGCGAAAGTTGGGCGAAATTCATAAAATCACCCTACAATCGTTTCCATTCGATTCACATATTGAGCCAGGATTTTAAAATTTCCATAGCTTTGTCAGCGAAAATCGGAATAAGTTTTTGCATTGGCGGCGTTAATTCAATTCCCGCTTCCAGGCTGTAAGGTTGTACTCCAATCAATTCGACGCGGGGAATTTTTTTGCCGCTAATTTCAAGCATAGTCAAAATATCTTGAATGCCGATTTCGTGCGCGGAAATTTTTTGCGTGAAGTGGCTAAGAATTTCGCCGTCGCGCAGGTGAAAAGTTGTGCCAGGCTCAACGCCGCCGTCAATCGAATCGATTATCAAAAGTTTTTGCGTACCGATAACAAAGTGCGTCAATTCAACGCCTAATGTGCCGCCGTCGACCAGTTGAACATTTTCCGGAAAAGTATAATTCTCGCGCAGAAATTCAACCACGCGCACGCCGAAACCTTCGTCAGTCAAAATCGTGTTGCCAATTCCGAGTACGGTAATTTCCTTGACAAATAAACTTTCCAACTATTTCACCCGCCTAATCAGCCAAGCCGCCCAAGCGTCGATACCCGCGCCGCCAGTGCAGGAAGTTTCGATAATTTCAATTTGCGGATGAATCGCCTGCAAATCTGCGCGAGCATTTTCAAGATTAAAATTCGTGTACGGCAGCAAATCAATTTTATTCAGCAGGACAACGGCAGATTCTTTGAAAATGAGCGGATACTTCAGCGGCTTATCGTCGCCTTCAGTTATCGACAGCACAACCGCTTTGAAATTTTCGCCAATGTCAAATTCCGCCGGACAAACCAAATTACCAACATTCTCGACAATCAGCAACTGAATTTCATCAAGGTTCAAACTTTCCGCCGCGCGTTTAACCATAGCCGCGTCCAAATGACAGCCGCCCGCCGTGTTAATCTGAATGACAGGGACGTTGTGGCGTTCAATGCGTTCAGCGTCTCGCGCAGTGAATAAATCGCCTTCGATAACCGCCACATTAACTTTGCCCGCGATTTTCGACAAAGTTTTTTCAAGCAGCGTAGTTTTTCCACTGCCAGGCGAGCCCATTAAATTCACAACGCAAATATTTTTTTCGCGAAAGAGCCTGCGATTTTCGGCGGCGAGCGCGTCATTTTCGCCCAAAATATTCTTCATAACTTTAACTTCCATAACACACCTCAACTAAATTTCGCACTCAGTTTGAAATTCGGGCGGCACGTTCTCAAAAATTGCAGTAAACACAGTACCGCAAAAATTACCGCGACCACATTTCCCAAAATCGGCGACATTTGCAAACCTTCCGGCGCTTGGATTATGTATGTCGTTGTTACTATCGTCATAAAAAACGCGGGAATCAGCGGCATTAAAAACGCGCGATTTTGCATTTTCTTACTCATATAAACTGCGCCCGTCCACAAAACTATCGTTGCCAGCGATTGATTCAGCCACGCAAAATAACGCCAAATCACATTGAAATCAAGCTGCGTTATCAAGCCCGCCACAATGATTATCGGAACGGATAACATTAATCTCTTCGGTAATTTGTCCTGCGCGAAACTTACCCAGTCAGCCAAAATT
>CAJOIB010000112.1 GCA_905234705.1 uncultured Selenomonadaceae bacterium
CGGCGATTGAAGAAGTTGTTCGTGAAGAAGCCGGCACTGGTTTTAATATCGAATGGTCGGGGCAATCTCGCGAAGAGAAAAAAGCCGCAAGTTCCACCGGACAGGTTTTAGCATTGGCGCTGGTGTTTGTATTTTTAATGCTGGCGGCGCTGTATGAAAGTTGGAGCGTGCCTTTCGCAGTTTTATTCACGGTACCAACAGGAATTTTCGGCGCGGTATTTTCTGAATGGGCAATGTCAATTTACTATGGAATGATGGGAGTGCAAAAATCCGGCTTGCAGGATAGCGTTTATATGCAAATCGGAATAATAATGATAATCGGCTTGGCGGCGAAAAACGCGATACTGATTGTCGAATTTGCAAAAGTGCGTGTCGATAGAGGCATGCGACCGATTAAAGCGGCGATTGAAGCGGCGGGCTTGAGACTTCGCCCGATATTAATGACATCGCTGGCGTTTATAATTGGCTGTTTACCGTTGGCAATGGCAGTAGGCGCGGGCTCAGCGGCAAGAAACGGCATGGGCGTCGCGGTTGTCGGTGGAATGTTATTCGCAACTTCAATGGGTATTTTCTTGATACCGGTATTCTTTGTGATTGTTGAATCTGTAGCAGAAAAATTTGGTTTTATGAAGCAAGACAAACGCAAATCTTCAGTCGATTATATGTAATAGGAGCATCTTTTAAATGGAGACCGCAGATGGCGGAATTACAGAAAATAAAAATTTAAATAAATATTTGTCACCGCTCAATGTTTGGGCGCTGGCGTTTGGTTGTGCCGTAGGCTGGGGCGCGTTCGTTATGCCTGGCACAACTTTTTTGCCTATTGCCGGACCTGTCGGTACTGCTATTGGTATGACGATTGGCGCGGCTATTATGCTTTTAATTGGCTACAATTACCACTTTATGATGAATAGGTATCCTGACGCGGGCGGTACTTATGCGTATGCGAAAAAAACTCTAGGCTACGATCACGGATTTTTAAGCGCGTGGTTTCTGGTGCTGGTTTATATCGCCATAACTTGGGCGAATGCTACTGCTCTGCCGATTATTTTTAGAAATTTTTTAGGCAGTACGTTTCAATTTGGTTTCCATTACAACATTGCCGGTTACGAGATTTATTTTGGCGAATCGCTGTTGTCCTTGAGTGCGCTGTGGATTTTTGGCGCAATATGTATGCGTGGCGGTAAAGTTGCGGCGCGGGTTCAAACGGTGGCGGCGCTGTTACTTTTTGGCGGCGTGTTAATTGGATTTGGCGCGGTGCTTTACAGCGGAGTTGATATTTTTGACATTCAGCCTGCATTTCAGCCGAGTAAAAATTCAGCGGCGTCGATTATCGGAATAGTAGTTTTAGCGCCGTGGGCATTTGTGGGATTTGAATCCATTTCGCAATCGGCGGAAGGTTTTAAATTCTCGACAACAAAAATTTTTGCCGTGATATTTTTTGCGATATTGGCGGCGGCTATGTCTTACATTTTCTTAACGATAATAGCGGCTTCAGTTGTGCCGTCCGACTACAATACTTGGGTTGATTACGTTGACGATTTGAAAAATCTGGACGGTTTTTATGGAATGCCGACGCTTAATTCGATTCATAGTTTGTTGGGCAATGTTGGTATGAAAATTTTAATCGTGGCGGTAATTGGCGCGGTGGTTACTGGTCTTGTTGGGAATTACATTGCCGCCAGCCGATTAATTTTTGCAATGACGCGCGATGGTTTATTGCCCGCGTGGTTCGGCAAGCTGAACAAATTTAGCACGCCGCAAAACGCCATAATGTTTCTAATGCTGATATCGTTGCCAATTCCATTTTTGGGCAGGACGGCAATTAACTGGATTATCGACGTTAACACAATCGGCGCGACTATCGATTATACTTACACTTCGATTATAACTTTTATCACTGCGCGAAAGCTGAAACTTTTAAAGCCGCAAATCACGGGCGTTATCGGCGGCATTTTCGCGGTAATATTTTTCCTGTACTTTATGATACCGAATTTCTGGATTGTCAGCGCAATGTCAACCGAATCGTATTTGATTTTAATTTGCTGGAGCATATTGGGCTTTGTGTTTTTCCGGTACATATTCAGCAGGGACGAACAGCGGCGTTTCGGCAAATCAACAATCGTCTGGATAGCGATGCTGTTTTTAATATTTTTCACGTCAATGATGTGGTTAAGAGAAGCGGCTCACGAGGCAACGCATAAAGTTTTGAATAATCTAAGCGGCTATTATGTTGAAGAATTGCGGGAACACGGCGCGGATTTTGACGCAAGGCAAAGCGCGGACGCCGGTTATTATCTTGAGTGGCAAATGGATTTCATAAGCAATTCGCTGACGAATTTTAATTTGTTGCAGATGTTTTTGGTGACGATAGCGCTTTTCATTATGTTCAATATTTACAATACAATGATGAAACGCGAGCGCGACCTTGAAGTGCAGAAAGTTGAAGCCGAGCAAAGCAGTAAAGCTAAAACCGCGTTCCTTTCGAATATGAGCCACGACATTAGGACGCCAATGAACGCGATTATCGGTTATACCACGCTGATTAAGAAAGAGCCGAATTTGCCCAAAACTGCGATTGAATATCTTGACAAAATCGAAGCGTCGAATAAACATTTGCTGGCGCTGATTAATGACGTGCTTGATATGAGCAGAATTGAGTCCGGCAAAATGGAACTCGACATTGCGAAGGCTAACATTGTAAAAACTATGGGCGAAGTGCGCGACCTTTTTTCAACGCAAATGGAAACTAAGGGCATTAAGTACACAGTGAACGCCGATAACGTCACCAACAAAATCGTAATGTGCGATACAAACCGATTGAACCGCGTGCTGTTGAACCTGATTAGTAATTCTTTCAAATTCACGCCTGAAGGCGGCGCTGTTACCGTGACGCTGAATCAAACCGGCGCGGACGGCGATATTGGGCATTATGAATTGCGCGTAAAAGATACCGGTATGGGTATGAGTCCGGAATTTGCAAAGACTGTTTTTGAGGCGTACACGCGCGACAGGAGCGTTAATAAGATTCAGGGTACCGGATTAGGCATGGCGATAACTAAGAGCATTGTTGAGCTTATGAAGGGCAATATAAGCGTGCAAAGCGAGCTTGGTAAGGGCACGGAATTTCTTGTTAAATTGGATTTGCAGATTGTTGACGAAGAGCCGGAAGAAAATCTCGCGCAGAACACCGACGCCGCGCCGGAAATTGATTTTAGCAAGGTCAAAGTTTTGCTGGTTGAGGACAATGAAGTTAATCGTGAAATTGCGTCGATGATTCTTGAAGAATTTGGTTTTCAACTTGACACCGCTGAAAATGGGAAAATTGCGGTTGAAAAATTTGCTGCGTCGAAACCTGGCGATTTTCAAGTGATTTTGATGGACGTACAGATGCCG
>CAJOIB010000113.1 GCA_905234705.1 uncultured Selenomonadaceae bacterium
GTCTCAAACAGATTATAAACTTCTGCGCGATTGGAAATGTCGCCGCGAATGAATTTGAAATTTTTATTAGACTCGGCGTCTTTCAAAGTTTCCAAATTGCCCGCGTAAGTCAGCTTATCGTAGCAAATAATTTCGTCCCCGTGGTTTTTCAGCTCGTAGTAAACAAAATTAGCGCCGATAAAGCCCGCGCCGCCCGTAACTACAATTTTCATTTTAATCCTCCTCGTCGAAGATAAAATTCAATTCGTCACGTTCAAGGCGCTCATTTAAAAGCGGGGCATTGGCGTCTTTGTCGGCAAGAATCGTCGGCTTAATCGTCCAGTCAATTCCAATTTGCGGATCGTCCCAGCGAATATTGCCTTCACAATGCGGCGCGTAATAATTATCCGCTTTGTATTGAATTTCAACGTCGTCAGTAAGCGTGATAAAACCGTGAGCAAAGCCGCGCGGAATCATCAGCTGGCGCTTATTTTCGGCGGAAAGAATGACGCTAACCCATTTGCCGAATTGCGGCGAATTTTTGCGAATGTCAACCGCCACGTCCAAAAGTGTGCCGCGCGTGCAACGTACCAATTTAGCCTGCGCCATCGGATTAAGCTGGTAATGCAAGCCGCGCAATGTGCCTTTCTGCACCGAATAAGACTGATTATCTTGAACAAAATCGTAATTCAAACCCGCCGCGTCAAATTTCATCTTCGACCAGCTTTCCATAAACCAGCCGCGAGCGTCGCCAAAAACTTGAGGCTCAACAATATATACGCCCTTCAATGCAGTTTCAATAACCGCCATTTTAAATTCCTCCTCAGCCGCGCGCTAAACGCTGTAAATATTTTCCATAATCATTTTTTGACAAAGGTTCAGCCAATTTCAAAAGTTGCTCGGAGTCAATGTAGCCCATTCTGTAAGCAATTTCCTCAATACAAGAAATTTTTAAGCCCTGCCGCGTTTGAATCGTCTGCACAAACGACGCCGCCTGTAAAAGTGATTCGTGCGTGCCGGTATCCAGCCAGGCATAACCGCGCCGCATTTTCTCAACGCGCAATTTCCCACGCTCAAGATAAACTTTATTCACGTCAGTAATTTCAAGTTCGCCGCGCGCAGATGGCTTAATCGACTTCGCCACGTCAACAATATCTTTGTCATAAAAATACAAACCAGTCACAGCGTAATTCGAGCGCGGATTTTTCGGCTTTTCTTCAAGGCTGATAGCTTGTCCGGTTTCCTTGTTAAATTCGACGACGCCGTAACTTTCGGGGTCATTCACGTAATACGCAAAAACCGTCGCGCCTTCGTCATTCGCCGCCGCCTTCTGTACCAGCTTTGCAAAATCTGAGCCGTAAAAAATATTATCGCCCAAAACCAGCGCGCAACTTTCGCCGCCGATAAATTCTTCACCTATCAAAAACGCCTGCGCTAAGCCCTCTGGTTTCGGCTGTACTGCGTATTTTATGTTCAAGCCTAACTGTGTACCGTCTTTCAAAAGCGCCTGAAATAACGCGCTGTCCTGCGGTGTGTTTATTATTAGAACTTCGCGAATTCCGGCTAACATCAGCGCCGAAAGTGGGTAATAAATCATCGGTTTGTCGTAAATCGGCATTAATTGTTTCGATACAACTTCAGTCAGCGGATAAAGCCGCGTGCCCGACCCGCCCGCTAAAATGATTCCTTTCTTAATCATAAAAAATTCCTCCAATCTGCAAATATTATACAACGCCGCCGCCAAATTTCCTGTTTACTTTTTAGTGCGATTTAATAACGCTGAAAAAATCGGTTCGCCGCCTAAAAAGTCCGCCGTCATAAACGCCGCGCCCGATATTATCATCAGCGTCAGCAAATACGAAAATTGCCCCGTGATTTCCATCATCAGCAAACAGCCCGTAACCGGCGCTTTCACCGTCGCCGCAAACATCGCCGTCATTCCGAAAATTATTGATAGCGTCGCCCATTCCGCTGAAAAAAATCCCAGCCGCATTCCAATTTCCGCGAAAATATTTCCGCCCAATGCGCCCAATGTCATTATCGGCAAAAATAATCCGCCTGGCGCGCCCGTTCCAAAACAAATCAGCGTGAATAAAAATTTTCCCGCGAAAAGTATCAGCGTCATTTTCAAATCGAATTGCGCTCTCAAAAGTTCGTCGACTAAAACATTGCCACAACCTAATATCCGCGGCAAATTCAAGCCGATTGGAATTATCAACAGCAGCGGTATTAAAAATCTGCGCGATCCTAAAAATTTATCGTACACGTTCAGCGACGTCAATATTGCTTGGTTGAAAATCACGCCGATTATTCCTAAAAAAATTCCCAGCGCCACGAAAAATAGAAATATTTTGAGCGGCTCGGCTGACATTTCCGCGAAAATTTCCAGCGTCGGTACTTTTAAAATTTCCGGTATCGCTACGGGCTCTGCCGTGATTGTTTCAAAAATCGGGCGCACTCCGAAAACTAATTTTACAACTGACGACGCCGATACTGACGCCGTTAATGTGGCAACGAGTATCTCCGGCGTAAATTTTTTGTGCAAATCTTCAAGGCAGAAAATCACTCCGGCTAATGGCGCATTGAACACCGCCGCTAAGCCCGCACTTGCGCCCGCCGTCAATAAAATTTCGTCCTCAATGTGGCTCTTGTTGCTGAAAAAATCTCCTATGCACGCGCCGAATTGTACGCTGATTCCTGCGCGACCTAGCGACATTCCCGCGCATATCGTCAAAATTGTGGATAAAAATTTCAGCGCCAATAATCTTATCGGCTTGAACATTTGCGCTTGTCCCATTAACATCGCCTTGATTTGCGGGATGCCGCTGCCTGCGATTTGCCCGTCGAATTTTATTACGCGCGCTAAAAATATTCCAATCAAAATCAGCGCGCAGAATGTCAGCGAAAATTTTTCCGCGCCGAAATTTTGAAACCACAGCGGGCGGTAAATATCCGCCTGGTCGATTAAAATTCTGAACACCGCAATTACCGCGCCCGTCAAAATTCCTATCGCCAGCCCT
Organism: uncultured Selenomonadaceae bacterium; assembly: GCA_905234705.1. Lineage (GTDB taxonomy): Bacteria > Bacillota > Negativicutes > Selenomonadales > Selenomonadaceae > Quinella. The sequence continues at coordinate 3,000 of CAJOIB010000113.1, forward strand.
TCCAAACACAGCCGGATTCTGTACCTGCGCCGCAACATTGACTTTCGCCTCCTTGAAATATTCGCCGAGAAATTTTATAATTCCGCCATGAAAAAAATTATTTTCGAGAATGTCAGCTTGAATTTTGGGCGTCACGAACTTTTTAAAAATTTGAGCGTCGAACTTGACGCCGGTAAAGTTTTTGGGATTATCGGCAAAAATGGTTCGGGCAAATCCACTTTTTTGAAATTAGCCGCGCAGATTATAAAACCCGCCGCCGGTGAAGTCAAAATTCTTGGGCTGAAAAATATTGCCGCCGTTACGCCCGAATTGAAAATTTATGACGATTTAACCGCGGCTGAAA
>CAJOIB010000114.1:0-1272 GCA_905234705.1 uncultured Selenomonadaceae bacterium
TTCAATTCGCGATTCTGCATTAAAATTTTGCCGTCAACAATCACCGTATCGACAGAACTTGAATTAGCCGAATAAACCATCAGCGAAACCGGATTGTAACACGGCTGCCAATCAGCGCCGCTCATATCAAACAGCACAATATCAGCCTTGTAACCCGCTTCAAGCTTGCCGATATTTTCAATACCAACAGCCGCCGCGCCATATTCAGTAGCCATTTTAACAGCCTCAAACGCCGGAATTTCAAGCGGGTTCAGCGTATCAACTTTGTGCAGGAGCGCCGCCAATTTAATTTCTTCAAGCATATCAAGATTATTGTTGCTCGACGCGCCGTCAGTTCCCAATCCGACGATAATTTTTTCGCGCAGAAGCCGCGGCACGGGCGCAATACCACTCGCCAATTTCATATTGCTACCTGGATTGTGAGCTACGCGAATTTTTTTAGCCTTGATAATTTCAATCTCGTTATCACTCAAATAAACGCAATGCGCCGCCAAAGTTCCTAAATCAAATAAACCAGTCTCAGCAACAACTTCAAAAGGACGCTTGCCATAATCTTTGACACAGCCGTTAATTTCGTCCTGCGTTTCGTTCATGTGAATGTGAATTTCAGCGCCGAGTTCAGCGGCAGTTTTGGCAACTTTTTTCAAATAATCGGGCGGGCAAGTATAAATCGCGTGCGGACCAAACATAACTTTGATTCTGCCATTAGCCGCGCCGTGCCAATTTTTAAACAGCTCAACATTGGTAGCAAGTTTTTCGTCGCCATTGAAAACGCCAATCAGCCCGCGACACAATACGCCGCGCATACCGGATTTTTCTACAACCTGCGCGACTTCTTCCATATTCGGACCGTACATATCGGCAAAAGTCGTCGTGCCGCTCTTAATCATTTCGACAGCTGCCAATTCAGCACCTGCGCGAATGTCGCGATTATTCATTTTAGCCTCGATAGGCCAAATGTCTTTATTCAGCCAATCCATAAGCGCCTTGTCGTCCGAATAACTGCGGAGCAAAGTCATAGAGGCGTGCGTATGAGCATTGATAAAACCAGGCACAGCAAATTTACCGCGTCCGTCAATGAAAGTGCAGTTGTCGGCGTTGGCAGTGGAATTGTTGATTTTGGAAATTTTATCGCCGCTGATAAAAATATTGCTAACCTCAACTTTGCCGTCGGGTTTAAGCACGTGAACATTTGTAATAACCAAATTAGCCATTTTTCTACCTCCGATTGCGAGATTTGGAAAAAGAGTGAGCGCCGCCGCTCCAATAATA
>CAJOIB010000114.1:1329-4661 GCA_905234705.1 uncultured Selenomonadaceae bacterium
ATGCGCGCTACACCCGCGCTAGTCACGTGATGTGACTACAGCGGGTAGTTTTCTTTCTTTGCTAAGCGTTTCTTTCTTTCCGAAAAGAAAGAAATGCTGATATTAATCTTAAATACCAAGATAAACGCGCTGTTCTTCGGTGAGCGTATCAATTTTCATGCCGATTGAATCAAGCTTAATCTCGGCGATTTTATTATTAATTTCTTCGGGCATAAGATAAACTTTATTTTCCATTTTACTGTGATTGTGGAGAATATGAGCTGCGCTGAAAAATTGAACGGCAAAACTCAAATCCATAATCTCGGCGGGATGACCATCGCCCGACGCCAAATTAACAAGCCTGCCTTGCGCTAACAAATAGATTTTCCGACCGTCACTTTGCAAAAATTCTTCAATGTTGCTACGAACAGTGCGGCGGCTAACCGACATTTTTTCAAGTTGCGGAATATTAATTTCAACGTCGAAATGCCCCGAATTAGCAAGTACTGCGCCATTTTTCATCAGCGGAAAATGTTCAGCCGTTATAACATCTTTATCGCCGGTGAGCGTCAAGAAAATATCGCCAATCTTCGCCGCATCAACCATCGGCATTACGCGGAAACCGTCAAAAACCGCCTCGATAGCTTTAATCGGATCAACCTCCGTAACAACGACATTTGCGCCCAAACCTTTCGCACGCATAGCCGCACCCTTGCCGCACCAGCCATAACCCGCAATAACAACATTTTTACCAGCAACCACTAAATTTGTTGTGCGCATAATTCCGTCCCAAGTAGATTGTCCCGTGCCATAACGATTATCAAACAAAAATTTACAATAAGCGTCATTCGCCGCAATCATCGGAAAAGCAAGTTCGCCGCGCCGCTCCATGTTGTGAAGACGATTAACGCCGGTTGTAGTTTCTTCAGAGCCGCCAATAATATTCGGAATGAGCTCACGGCGTTTAGTATGCAGTTGGTGAACAAGGTCGCCGCCGTCGTCAATGATAATATCGGGCTGAATGTCAAGCGCCTTGTCAATATAAAGTTCATATTCTTCCGGCGTGCAAGCGTGCGTTGCAAAAACTGTAATGCCGTCGTCAGCCAACGCAGCGGCAACGTCGTCCTGCGTGGAAAGCGGATTGCATCCAGTCAGCGCAACTTCAGCACCAGCAGATTTAAAAACTTTCGTCAAGTAAGCTGTCTTAGCCTCGACGTGCAACGAGATCGCAATTTTTTTACCTGCGAAAGGTTTGCTCTGCGAAAATTCCCGCTCAATCGCCGACATTACCGGCATAAAATTTTTCACCCAATTAATTTTGTCATGTCCGCTCTGCGCGAGCGCCATGTCCTTTACAATAGAATTCATTTAAAAATTTACCTCCTATTCCTGATAGCCGAGTTTTTTAGCTTTTGAAAAATCCGCCGCCGCTTTGTCAATCAGCTGCTGATAATCTTTCGATTTATTTTTGTGAAGTTGCCGCTCATAATCAGCAAAATCACTGTACGCTTTGCCGCGATTGTAATATGCCTTTGCGTAGTCCGGATTAATCTCAATGGCTTTGCTGAAATCTGAAATAGCCAGCCGATAATCGCCAGCGCTCGCGTTTAAAAGTCCGCGCTCATTATACGCCTCAACAAAATTCGGCTCAAGTTCAATCGCCTTTGTAAAATCCCGCTCCGGCTCAACTGAATAATTCAAAAAACGATACGCCTTGCCGCGCCGATAATACGCCTTCGCATTGTTCGGATATACCTCAATGGATTTGGTGAAATCGGAAATTGCCTGCTTATAATTTTTTAAATCAGTGTAAACCAACCCGCGGCTGAGGTACGCCATTGCAAAACGCGGATTTATTTCAAGAGCTGTGTTTAAATCGTGGAGCGCCGACTCATAATCCCGCAAATAATAAAAACAAAGCCCGCGCTCACTGTATGCCGCCGCGTCATTCGGATTAGCTTTGATAGCCGCGTCATAATCGGCGATACTTTCAGCGTGAGCAATGGGCAAATTAATATTCGGCGCAAAAATCAAAGTTCCCGCGAAAATACCCGCCGCCATTAAGCCGTGCAGAAATTTTTTAGTATTCATAATCATATATCGCTCATTCTTCATAATCAAGTTCTTTAGCTTTGGCAAAATCAGCCTCAGCATTTTTGTCGTCATCTAAAATTTTGTAAAAAATCCCGCGAGCAAGATAAAATGATGCATTATCCGGCTCTAATTCAATGGCTGTGCTAAGATCCGAAATGGCACTCTGATAATCTTGTTGCATAGCATACATAGCGGCGCGTTCGCCATATGGCTCAGCTCTTTCGGGTTCTAACTCAATCCACATGGTATAATTTTTGATTGCTTTGTCGTACTGTCCAGTTTCAGCATAAAGTTCCGCTTGACGCGCCCAATAGACTTCAGCATCGGGAAAATATCTTAAAAGTTTATCATATTCTTTAATCGCTCGATCGTAATTTCCCAGTTTTTCGTAGGCAAATATGCGATGTTTATGCGCGACAATATAATAAGTCGGGCTGGTACGTTTGCAAGCTATAGCCAGGGTATAATCACGGACGGCTCTTTTATAATCCTGCATGATTCGATAGGTTTCCGCACGCTGAAAATATGCATGAAAAAATTTAGGTTCTAAACTCATAGCTTTGTTAAAATCGGCTATAGCCTGTTCATATTTATTTTGAACACGAAGGTACATTCCACGCGAACAATAAAGCGTCGCGTCATTTGGACTTTTTGCAATAGCCTCATCATACATGCGGATATATTTATCAGGCATTGGATAATGTTCTATTGGCGGAGAATATTTCGAGACATCGTCAGAGCGGACGATAGGAATATCATCCGGATAATAAGATTCGTCTATCTCGCTTGCATAAGTAACAGTATTTTGGATTAAATTATCAACTTGCGGCGTAAAAGTCAGCGTAGAGGCAAATATCCCCGCCGCCATTAAGCCGCGCAGAAATTTTTTAGCATTCATAACTTCACGCTCCTAATCGGTTAAAATTTTTTCATGATGAGTAACGTCAGTATGCAACGGCGTCACCGAAACATAGCCATTTTCCACAGCAAATAAATCTGTGCCCTCGCCATTGTCGCTGTCGTAAATTTCGCCGCGTATCTCGAAATAATTTTTGCCGCCCTCACTGTGCCGAATAAACGCATTGATATAATCACGTTTACCGAGCCTGCAAAATTTAAATTCGGCTTGCCCTGCGCGATACCTTTTCGGAAAATTGACGTTGTGAAAAAATACATCGCCCAATTCCAGCTGATTTTTGAAATACTGCGCCGCAACTTCAGCAACCGCTTCAAATGAAATTTCCGAATTAACATCGCGA
>CAJOIB010000115.1 GCA_905234705.1 uncultured Selenomonadaceae bacterium
ATTCGTCAATGACTTTACCGCTAATTTAAATTGACAAGTGACTTTTTCACGTTCGACTGCGCCGGCTTCTGCGCCGAAAAATGGTACTTTTTCCAGCCCGACAGTTAAAATTTCCAAAAATGGTGCAACGCGCTCTTTGCCGCCCGCGCATAATATTTCGACGCCTTGAAGGTCGGGAATTTTTTTCAATTTCTGATTGAGCTCAAGCGTCGTTGCTGTAAAATCGTCCACTTCGGTCGAATCAACTTCTATCACCGTTACATGCGAAGAATAAAAATAACAGCAACTTATCAGCACATAGTCCTTTAAAAATTTTTTCATTCGTATTGTCCAATTTGGAGTATTAATATCGTCGGTTCTTTTAGCGACAAAATTTGTCATTGACGCGCCGACAACTTTAGCGTTTGGGAAATGCGCTTTCATTCGGCGCTGAAGATCTTTAATGTCAACATTTTTTAATTGCGCAGTAAAAACTTTGAAAATAACTTCCTTGGCATTTTTGTAATCATCGCTGGCAAGGACTTCGGCGGTAAATTTCAAAAAGTCTTCGCGTGAGTCCAGCCGATAGGTGATTTGTTTCATTGCGTTCACATCCTTAGCCGAATTATAACATACGCAAAAAAAAATCACCACTTGGGGCGGCAATTTCGACAAACAAATATCTTGAGAAACATATTTAAACGTGTTAATATTATCGAAGAAAATTTTTTTAAGGAATGAGGCGGTGACATGGCAAAAGTTTTACCAGTAATGCTTTTGGCAGGCGCGGACGATAATGTTCATAGCGATGTGGAAAGGATTTTTGGCGGCGAATATTCCATTTTCAGCGCGAATAATGAGCAGGATTGTTTTAATTTGCTGGAGCAGAATGACGTTCAAACAATGATTGTGGCTTTGAATAATCCGGAAATGGACGGTTTTCATTTTTTGGAAATTATCGCGCAGGACGAACGCTATAAAAAAATTCCTGTCCTTGCAATAATCAATCAAGGCGACTCAGAAGGCGGCGAGCGCGCTATGAAACTTGGCGCGGCTGAATTTGTTACTTCGCCGGTTAATGAAACTACCATTCGCTATCGTTTAGGAAATATTATTGCCCGCGCGGAAAATGAAAAGCACATTATCGAGAAAGCGGAAAAGGACAAGCAAATCGACGCAATGAACCGCTACATAGAAGTTGATTCACTGACCGGTCTTTATAATCGCGAAACTTTTTACAAAAGAGCCGCCGCACTTCTCAAAGCCAATAGCGAAGTTCCTTACTACATTGTTTATCTGGATATTAGCGCGTTCAAAGTCATCAACGATTTATTTCACACGGAAACCGGCAATTTGATTTTGAAAACGGCCGCCAATTACTTTAAAAATATCTGCAATCCTCAAGTTGCGGTTAGCGGGCGAATTGAAGCGGATCATTTTGTGCTGTGCCTGCCGCAGGATATTTTGAATATTGACCGCTTAATCAAGGAAATTGATAACATAATGCGTTCTTTGCGAATTAGCCAGAATATATTATTTTTCGCGGGCGTGTATCCGGTGATTGACGTGAATTTGCCGGTAGACCAAATGTGCGACCGTGCGAGAATGGCGCTGAATAAAATCAAGGGCAATTACATTACCCGCTACGCTTATTACGACGCCAGTATGCGTGAGCGGCTTCTGCGCGACCAAATGATTGTCCGCGATATGGAATATGCGCTGAAGGATAATCAATTCACGATATTTTTACAGCCGATTTACCGTCCCGAAACGAATTCAATCGTCAGTGCTGAGGCTTTGGTTCGTTGGTTTCACCCAGAGAGCGGTATGATTTCGCCAGGCTTTTTCATACCGGTCTTTGAAGGCAACGGCTTTATTGTCAAGCTGGACAGATTTGTTTGGGAAAGTGTATGTAAATTTTTGCGTGCGCGTCTCAATGCTGGAAAAAAAATTGTACCGGTGTCGGTTAATGTTTCGCGGCTGAATTTTTACAGTTTCGATTTGCTGATATTCCTGCTGAATCTGATAAAAAAATATGATCTTGAGCCTTGGATGCTGAAATTGGAAGTAACCGAGAGCGCGTACATTGACAATCCCAAGCAGCTTATTTCGATAATCAATCAATTCAAAGAGAGTGGTTTTCCGGTTTTAATGGACGATTTTGGTGCGGGGTATTCGTCGTTTAATATGCTAAAGGACATTCAAATAGATGTACTCAAGGTAGATATGGCATTTGTGCGTGAAATAGAGCATTCAGAGCGTGCGCGGACGATTTTGCAAATGATAGTTGCGCTGGCGCAGGAGTTGAAAATGGGCATAGTTACAGAAGGCGTTGAAACCAAGACGCAGCTTGACTATATCACGAATATGGGATTTGTGGACATTCAAGGGTATTATTTTTCAAAGCCGTTGCCCGTGAAAGAATTTAATGAACTCATGGACAAATACGAGTGAGCAGGGGATAGGATTTTCCACTAACCCCTAACCCCTGATTACTTCTTCCTGCGCTTTTTGGATTTGGATTTGGGCGAACGAACTGCATTAGCAATTCTGGATTTAACTTTCTCTTCTTGAGCCTTTTGTTTTTCGGTAGAATTTTTATCGTGTTGAGCCTTGGCGTAATCGACGCTTAAGCTTGCGAGTTTATGTTTTACTGCCATCAAAGGGTGCGAGAAGAGCATTTTTTTCTGCGCGGACTGCATAATTTCACGAAATTCTTTAGTTTGATTTTCGCCGAAGCAGGGCGTTTCGCATTTATCGCAAATAGGCTTGCCGATACCGTAAGGGCAGCGCTGAATTTTAATCATCACGGTAGTTAAAAGCGCGGTACATTTCGGGCAAAGTTTATTGTCAGTGGTTTCGTGATTGGCGTTGCAGTACATACCAAAAATTTTGCGGATATTTTCCTTTTCCTTAGGAACGGTATTTTTCAATTCGGGTTCTTTGCGCTTAGGCAGGAATTTTTTCAATTTATCTAGTATTCCCATAGGATAACTCCTTTCAATGAGATTGATACATTTTAAGCGTTAAGTAAGATAAAAGCAAGGTGTAAGGTTTATGGATTTTTTTAAAAGTCGAGCGCGGCAAATATCGAATATTTTGGTAGTGCTGGCGGTCGTGATAGCGATTTACATAAAATGGACGGACGACGGCTC
>CAJOIB010000116.1 GCA_905234705.1 uncultured Selenomonadaceae bacterium
CGATTAATAAAATATCAATGTCAATCGTGCGCGCGCCCCAATGTTCCAATCTTACGCGCCCAAGTTCAATCTCGATTCGCTGTAATTCGTCAAGCAATTTAAGCGGCTCTAAAGTCGCAGAAATTTTCACCGCCGCATTTATAAATTTCGGCTGATTAGTGACGCCCCACGCCGCCGTTTCGTAAAATGAAGAAATTCGTAGCAGTTCAACGCCGCGGATTTTTTTTATGCGCTCAATCGCCAATCGCAAAGTTTTTTCGCGCTCGCCCAAATTCGCGCCCAAACCCAAATAGCAAATCATTTCCTGCCCCGCACAATTTCAACCGCCGCATCAGCATATTTTATCGGCATTGGCGCATTCGGCTTGTGAACTCGAACTTTCAAACTGTCAACCTGCACGAAATTTTTTAGCAAAGTGTCAGCAATTTCTTCAGCAACCGTCTCAATCAATTTGCGCGGCGTCCCACTAACAATTTTCTCGACCGTAAACAAAATTTGCGGATAATCAACCGTATCAGAAATTTTGTCGGTGACGCCCGCCTTCGCCAAATCCAAATTCAATTCGACATCGACAACGAAAATCTGTCCAAGCCGTTGTTCTTCGATACTGCAGCCGTGCCGCCCAAAAATCTCAATGCCAGTCAAAATCATCTTGTCCATAAAATTCTCCTATCAGCGCAATTTAAATTTGTCCAAAGTCACTTGCAAATCCGCCGACAATTTCGCCAACGCGCGGCTTTCTTCAGCAATTTCGTCCATCGTGTTCGATTGGTCATTCGTCGCCGTCGAAATTATTTGCACTTCGTCCGCATTTTTGCGGCTGGTTTCCTTCACCGCGTCCATCGAAACGCTCATGCCCTGCGCGCTCTCCGCCATTGCGTTTATCAATTTCGCGATTTGGTCAACGTCCTTTGCTAATTCCTGTATCGAAACCGAAATATCGCCGAAAACCGCGTCTGCCGATTGTACAGAGTTCATACCGATTTTGACGCTCTCAGTGCCATTGTGACTGGCGGAAATTGCACGCTCCATAATCTCGCCGTTTTTCAAAATCTGCTCGGATATTTTTTGCGAAGAAGTTTCAGTTTCCTCAGCAAGTTTCTTGACTTCGCCCGCAACCACCGCAAAACCTTTGCCCGCTTCACCTGCGCGAGCCGCCTCAATCGCCGCGTTGAGCGCCAATAAATTTGTTTGAGCCGCAATGTTTGAAATAATCTCAACGATTTTGCCAATTTCAGCTGAACTTTCCGCAAGCTGATTCGTCGAAGTTTGTATCGTACTCATAGTTTCAGAAATATTTTCCATATGGCTGACAATTTCGCGAATCGAAGAGCGCCCCGCGTCGACATTTTTAACCGTAGTATGCGAAACCGTTGCAATGTTATTCGTCTTATTTTTAATATCGTCTGAAGTTTCAGCAATGTAGCCGACTTTCTGATTGGTCGTCTCCGCTGCCTGCGATTGTTCCTGTACGCCTAAAGATATTTCATTGACAGCTGTTGAAACTTTTCCTGCCGCCGCCGCCGAATGGTGAACTGAATTTGTCAATTTTTCGCTCGCTGAAGTTACTAAATCTGATTCGTTTCTTATGTTTTGAATGAGCGCCCGCATTGCCTGCCGCATTTTGTCAAATTCCGTTGTCAGCGCGCCGACTTCATCATTTGCCGCTTTGTGCGATATATCCTGGCTCAAATCGCCCTTGTTTATCGTCATACATTCTTCGCGCAGTTGTCGAATCGGTATCAGCAGCCTTTGTTCGACGAATCGATTAATGATTAAAATGATAATTCCCGCCGCGATTATCAGCGTGATTATTGACAATCCAGCTAAAATTTTGAGTAACTTGTTTGAAGTGGCTTCGATTTCGTCAATCGGCGCGGTGGCTATTGCGACCCAGCGGCGTCCTTCCAAATGTATTGGCGTGAATACCGCTTTGCATTCTGTACCGTCCGGAGTTTTGTATTGCGTTGAATATTGCCTGTCAGAGGCGATAACTTCTTTGAAACCGTCGATTAATCTCTGGTCAAGCTGAATATCGCCGTCCGTCGCCAGTAAATTAACTTTGCCGACGTATTCAGGATGTTGCTTGTAGCCTATGCAAATTCCGTCTTCGTCGACGATATAAACGTAGCCGGTATTCATAAATTTAAATTCGCCGACCATTTCAGTCAAAGTGCCGAGATTCACCGTACCGTAAATTAAGCCCAGCAAATTGCCATTGTCTTTCACAGGATAGGCAAAGAGCGTTATCAGCTGTTGCGTCGTACCGGAAACCATTGTGCCGGTCATACAGGGGTTGCCGCTACTCATTACATATTTGAAATAATCGCGCCCGCCGCGATCAACTTTTTCGTCTTTGTGACTGAAACCTTTGCCGTCGGGCTCAATAAACGCCGTCATTGCCAAATCTTGAGACTGATTTTTAGCGTCAAGCAACGCCTGCAATTTCGCCGCGTGGTCGCCTCGAACTATCGCCGGATTTATCGATAAATCTTGCATTCTTACCGTTTTTTCCAAAATATATTTTTCCACAGACAAAGCCGCCTCGTGTCCTATCGCCCGTGCGTTTGTGTCTGCGTCTTCAACCAGCGCGTCGTTGCACAAATTATAGCTTATCGTTGAGAATACCGCGAAGCTCACCAGGAACAGCGGGAGCAACACCAACAGAAATTTTAATTTTATACCGCTCAATTACGAACACCGCCAATATTTTTTATTAGACAATCCGCCATTTTACACATTTTCGCCACCATTGCCACATTGTGAACGCGGACAATATTCACGCCCTGCGCGACAGCCAAAACGCAAATTGCGCCGGTTGCCTCGTCACGATTATTCACGTCAAAGCCGGTTGCGTAGCCAATGACGCTTTTTCTGCTG
>CAJOIB010000117.1 GCA_905234705.1 uncultured Selenomonadaceae bacterium
GCTAACTTGCGAATATTCGCCGGAACTTTATCCGAAATATGATAATTATGACGCAATCGAAGTTTCAAAGACTGTGAGGATACCGTGCGATTATGACGGTGTTATGGGCGTGCCGATAACATTTCTGGATAAATATAATCCTAAGCAATTTGAAATTTTAGGTGACAGTCGCTATCACGATGGAAATGACAAAGCAGACGATATAAATTACATAAACGGTAAATTAACTTACAGAAGAATTTTAATACGTCGGAGATAGGAGAGCGCTCAAGGATGAGCGCCGAACCCGTTTGCCGCTTGCGTGGCTTGCGTAAGCAAGGCATGCTCTTTAGTTGAGCGTGACGCGAATTATCCGGCAAACAAGCACTTTCTTTGCGACTGAGAAAGAAAGTTGATACTAATGCCGATATATGCTGATAACAATAAACTTTGACAATGGCGGCTGTGAATGTTAATATGCTACGTTAAAATTTTTGCAGGGAATGGAGATTTTAAATGGACAGCATTAGTAAATATTTTCTGTTTGAGGAGCGCAAGACGAATCTTCGCACGGAGACTTTAGCCGGTATCACAACTTTTTTAGCAATGGTTTATATTGTCATTGTCAATCCGAGCGTTTTCAGCGATGGAAATGTAAATTTTGGCGGCGTATATGTAGCTACCATAATATCCACTGTGGTCGGTACGTTGATAATGGGCGTCATTGCCAATTATCCTATCGCGATTTCGTGTGGTTTGGGCATTAACGCATTTGTAGTTTATACGCTAATTCTCGCGCAGGGCATACCGTGGCAAGAAGCATTTGGAGCGGCGGCAATAGCGTCGGGCATTTTCATAGTTTTATCGCTGACTCAATTTCGCGAAATGTTTATAAATTCGATACCAGAAGCGCTGAAAAAATCTATCGCGGCGGGTATTGGATTATTTATCGCGCTAATCGGTTTCCATAACGGACATTTTGTAATGGCGTCGCCCGCAACAATGGTAACAATGGGCTCTTTGACAGATCCAACGCTGCTGTTAACAATTTTGGGCTTAATCGCCACAATGATTTTAATGGTAATGCGAGTGAGCGGCGCAATTTTTATCGGAATGATAATAACGGCGGTTGCGGCGGCAGTTTTGGGACAATTCAACATGCCGGAAACATTTTTTGCAATGCCGTCGGGTTTCGACCAAACTTTTATGCAGTTAAGATTGGGCGACATACCAACTTTAGCGCCCGCCATTTTCACGCTGTTATTGGTGACGCTTTTTGATACAACCGGCACAATGTTGGGAATAGGACGCCAGGCAGGTTTAATCAAAGATGGCAAATTTCCAAATTTAAAGAGCGCGTTGTTGGCTGATTCAGTTGCAAGTTTTATCGGCGCATTTTGCGGCACTTCACCAACTTCAGCTTACGTCGAATCTGGAACGGGCGTATCAGTCGGCGGCAGAACCGGCTTTGCGTCATTTGTAACGGCGATGTTATTTTTGCTGATGATATTTTTTCAACCATTGGCGGCGGCGCTGGCTTCAGTACCGGCAGTAACCGCGCCCGCGTTGATTTTAACGGGCTGCTTTATGTGTTCAAATGTGGCGTCAATCGATTGGAGCGATTATTCAGAGGCGTTTCCGGCGTTTTTCACAATGGTATTAATGCCATTCACCTACAGCATAACAAACGGCGTCGGCGTCGGAATGATAACCTACGTGATTTTAAAAATATTCGCTGGCAAGTTCAAAGAAATTCACCCGCTGATGATAATAATGGCGATACTATTTGCGGGCGAAATGATAATGTAAGGAGCACTGATTATGCGGAAAATTTTTTTACTGGCGGTTTTAATGATATTTATGTTTGTGAATGAAGCCTGCGCGAAAAGCGTGGAAAAATTGCTGGCGGAATCTGAAACTGCGCGAAAGACTGACCAGATTATTTTGGTTGTCGACCACAGCTTAAGTTTGTGGAATAAATTGGAAGACGGTACTTGGCAAATGGATTTTGAGACGCGCTGTAATTACGGGCTGAATGGTTTCAATCTCAATCGGCACGAAGGCGACAAAACTACTCCGATTGGCGCTTTTCCAATTTTATATGCATTCGGTATGGGTGATAATCCAGGCACTGAAATTGAGTACAAAAAAATAACGCCACGTTCTTATCTCAGCGGCGAATATGCGACCTATAATACTTGGGTTGAATCCGACAGCTACATTGCGGGCGAACATTTGATTGATTATAAACCAGAGTACAATTACGCTATGAATTTTGGTTTTAATATCAATCCTGTGGTTGTTGGCAAGGGCGCGGCGATTTTCCTTCATTGCAACAGTACTCACAAAAATTGGACTAGCGGCTGTGTCAGCGTCCCCGAAGATATTATGCTCGAAATTTTATTGAAGGCGCGCAAGGGCGAATATATTATCATTGTGCCACGCGCTGAAGATATTGCCAATTATTGAGATTTTTCGACAGCTCGCGTTGCGTGTCTCCAAGCCCCGCCATAAATAACATTTTCTATTGTCGCCCGAGAAACGCCGTATTTTTTAGCCAATGCTTTTATACCGTATTCTTTGCTACGCGGAATGTAGATTTCCATAATTTCTTTGGCTTGTGCGGTTGTGAGCTTTGCGCGTGGATGATTATCACCAAATCTATATGCACCAGATTCAACGGCATATTTAGCATTTTCGCCGCGTGTAGCCCAGCGCAAATTTTCAACGCAATTATTAGTGTGATTATTATCAATATGGTCAACTTCTGGCTTGTTTTCCGGATTTGGAATAAACGCCATTGCAACCAGCCGATTGACACTAAAGCATTTGTGATGACATCCTTTTGACAAACATACATGGAGGTAGCCATCTTCATTAAGTTTTTGCTTGATAAGAATTGCTTTTCCGCGCTTGAAACTTTTGACGCGACCTTTTGTGCTGATTTGATACATACCGTCATAACCGGCAATGTCAGCCCAAATTTCGCCTGGCAAATCTTCAATATTGTCGAACGGATTTTTCCTGGTGAGACTGTCGATAACGGCAAAGTAAGTATCTTCGAGTGCTTCAAAAACTTCCCAAGCTTTGTCGGTGGTAAGCATTTTAGCATGACGAGCAGCGCCGCGACGAGTCCAGAGATAAATGACAGAAGCGAATTTGTTAATAGGTAACC
>CAJOIB010000118.1 GCA_905234705.1 uncultured Selenomonadaceae bacterium
CGCTCTTGCTCGCACTATCGCTTATTGCAAGGAAATTAACACTATAAACAGCGGGCGCGCTATCGAACTTGCTCCTTACTTCGGCGGCGTTGTCAAAAAATATGGCGTCGACCTCAAAACTCAAAATGGCTCATATATCGATATCGGCGACAGCTGGACTGCCGAATTTTTCATCAAACATAATCGTTCTCTAACTGCAAATCCGTCCGTGCCTTCGCTACATTTCTGTCTTGTTAACGACAACGATATCGCGCTGATTTTGGCTTTGAGCAAAGAAGATACCGTCAGCGGTCATCCTTGCGAAAGTTTTTTCTTGGGCGATATTACTTTGAGTAACCAAGTCGCCTATTTCGATTCACTTGAAACCACTATTGCTGACGGCTCAAGACACCACATCTATATCGAACATCAAGCCTTGAGCGGGAAAACTACCGCAAATGTTTTGGTTTACATTGACGGCGCGCTCGTCGTCGCCAATAACTTTACCAATCAAATTACCAACTTCAAAAATTTAATTTTCGGTTGCGAAACTTTCATTGATGAGCCTAATGTCGAAAATCTTGCTGTCTTTGATTCGTTCAGACTTTTGGGCAGTTGCCAATATTTAAGCTCCGGTAACGTTCCCGATACAATTACTGTGCCGACCAGCAAATTTGAAATTGACGAAGATACTTTGATTCTTTATCAGAATGGTATGCTCAATGTGTTTATCGAGGATGAATCACCGGATTGCTCTAAACAAGCTGAAAAACTTCGTAAGCAAAACTATGAGAAAATTCGACGACCACCAACAAAGTCTTATTCTAAAATTTGTCCGGTTTGCGGCAAATCTTTCGAGACTTCGCGCAGTACTCAAATTTATTGCGGAACACACTGCAAGAAACTTGCCAATCAGAAAATTATCAAGTCAAATGTCGTTGTGAAAAAGTGTATTGTCTGCGGCAAATCTTTTGAAACGAACAAGCCGACGCTCATTAAAACTTGCTCTAAAGAATGTTCCTACCTTCATCATTTGAATATCTGCAACAATCACAAAACTGCCCGCTCAAAAATTAAAAAAACTTGTCCCGTTTGCGGCGTCGAATTTGAGCCTTACAGAAAAAGTCAAATATATTGCTCTATTATATGCCGTGACGTTATGCGCGCCAAACGCAAAAGTCAAGGTTATAAAACCGCGCGATTGACTTACAAATTCAGAAATGAAACTTACACCGAAATACACCGCGACGTTTTCTTTGATTTGTTGCGAGCGATATTTAACCGCGGATTCAGGCGGAAACCACCCGCTAACAAAAAACCGCTTGATGATTGGATTCGTGAAGCTGACGCTTGCGGTATGAGTTACGGTATGTACCGCGCCGCCGTTGAAGTGTTCGGCAAATCTTTTGAAGAATTAAAGTCAAATAAGTATAATTCGATAATTCTTTGCCCGTGAAGTTTTCGCCAGCTCACGGGCAATTTTTTTGTATTCATTGCTCAAAGGCTCAATTCTAGCTTTTATCGCTGATCCAACTCCTGTCGCTGTCAATGCGCCAATAGCCGTACCAGCTGCACCTGCTGCTACGCCACTTACCACGGCTGAGCTTGCTCCAACAACGCCGCCTTTTGCGCCTGCCTTAGCTACGTCAACTGCCGCGTCGCCAACAGTCTTGTTGCCCTTGTGTACGTCAACCGCCGATGAAATTAATTCAATACCTGCTCCTACAGCCGCGCCTACTATTCCGCCCGATTTTGCCGCAGAGCCTAACGCGCTCAATGAAGGCATTCTGCCAAGCGCTTTGTTTGCTAATTGCGCCGTTTCATCCCCATAGCTAACGGGCTTTCACGGCGCGCTGCCGGTAAATTTCTTCTGTCGTCCATCGCATTGTCTCCTTCAAATTAAAAACTATGTTGCATATCCAACTGTGATTGAAGCAAAAACTTAAGATAATCCAGCATAGATTTTCTGTGTTCTTCGTTAAGTCCTTCAATCAAGTGCAAAATGCTTTTCTGTTCTTTGGAAAGTTTTTCTCGCGCCACGTCTCGCCCTAACAAATAATCTACCGACACACCGTAAAATTCCGCAAAATCCATCAGTGCAGAAACTTCCGGCATTCGTTTTCCGTTCTCAAACTGCGAAATTGCCGCCGCCGTATACGACCGCTGAAATCGATTATTAAACTGAGCGCGGAAACTTTCTTGCGTAAGTCCGCTATTGAGCCTCAACTCCTTAAATTTAGTCATCGCCAACACCCCTTTTCGTATTTTATCACAAGATTAAAACAAAAGATATTACCGTTTGAATTAATTTTCCTGCTTGATTATTAACTCAAACGATAATAGAATTAGCTAATATAAAAAAATCTCTCGCCGTTCATGACGAGAAGATTTGAAAATTTTACCTATTTTGCTGTGACTGTCAACGGCTTCATACTTGCGCTTGTTTAATTTTTCGGCAGAAAACTTAAATGTTTTGCAAGTACATCATTGAATACAGGAACACCAACACTACGAATAAAGGATTTACAATGGCTATCTTGAACAACGTTACCAAAATTTGTAGAATTTTTGCCTTGAAGATAACGCCAATTTGGTCAATCTCAAACATGCTTTACGCGATTGCTCTTGAAGGAAATATTGAAGTTGACGGCACTCACCTTGAGGAACGCAAAAAAATTTTGAGGATTTATTGAAATGCAACTGCACGAGTATTAGCAAACATTTATCGACGACGTCAGACACAGTTGTGCAAAAGGTAACCTGCGTGTAGCATTGCTCCTTATTGCCACTTAATTTT
>CAJOIB010000119.1 GCA_905234705.1 uncultured Selenomonadaceae bacterium
GCATCAATCCCTTCAACAATATTTGTAAATAGGTTATACCACAAAGCCGCCGCTTAATCAACTAAAAAAACCCATCGAGCAATTTACTCGGTGGGAATTCTTTTGTTTGCTCAGAGACCGCAAGCGGTATGAGTTTTCTAGGGAAAAGGTCATAGGGGCTAGGGAATAGTTCTAATCCCTTTACACTAAATCCTAAATCCTAAACAAGGTATGAGTTCTGCGCAGGTTTAACTGTCAATTTTATATCACACAAACCGGCAAATTGCAAGAAAAATTTTTTGCAAATAAAAAGACCCACCGCTTGGTGAGCCGGAAATATTTCTGCGCGAAAATTTTTTTAGAAAGCAGGAACAATCGCGCCTTTGTAAGTATCGTTGATGAAATTTTTGACTTTATCGGGCCTTAATTTCGGGGCGGTTTTCGTCGCCGTCACGAACAGCAATAATATTGACGTAGGGCGAAGTGCTGTCTTCCATAAAGAGCGCGTCTTTGGTCGGATTGAGATTCGCATTCATAGCAAAATTGGTATTGATAACCGCAATGTCAACGTCGTCAAGCGTGCGCGGAAGTTGCGCGGCTTCGATTTCTTGAATCTGCAAATCATTGGGGTTGCTGATAATATCTTGAACAGTCGCCATTTCGCCGACGCCCTCGCGCAGAGTTATTAATTCAGCTTTGTCAAGGAGCAACAGCGCGCGCCCGCCATTAGTCGGATCGTTCGGAATTGAAACAGTGCCGCCAAATGGAACTTCGCCGAGCATTTTAATTTTCGTGGAATAAATTCCCATCGGCTCAATATGAATGCCCGCCGCGTTTTTCAATTTCATTTCGCTGTGTTCGTTAATAAAATCTTTCAAATAAGGTTCGTGCTGGAAAAAGTTTGCGTCGAGTTCCTTATCATTGAGCGCGATATTCGGCTGTACATAATCGTTAAATTCGACAATCTCAAGCGTGACGCCTTTATCCTGCAAATCGGATTTAATTTGTTCAAGAATTTCAGCGTGTGGGACGGGCGTCGCACCAACTTTTATATTGGCGTTAAGTTTTTCAGTATTGCCGCCGTCCGCAGGTTGACCGCCGCCATTATCGCCGCCGCAACCAGTAAATAACAAAGTCGCTGACAAGCCTAGCATTGCCAAAAATTTTTTTCTCATAGATTAAACCTCCACTTATTTTTTATTCAACCTCTTAGCGAGAGTGTTGCCTAAAAACTGTACCAGTTGCACCAAAACAATTAAAACTATAACGGTTGCTATCATAACTTCGGGGCGGAAACGTTGATAGCCGTATCGAATAGCCAAATCTCCTAATCCGCCGCCGCCTATTGCGCCCGCCATTGCCGATTCGCCGACCAACGCGATTATTACCGTTGTCAACTGCGCGACGATCGAAGGCATTGCTTCCGGCAATAAAACTTTGGAAATGATTTGCATTGGAGTTGCGCCCATTGACAGCGCCGCTTCGACTAAGCCGCTTGGTACTTCTTTTAGCGAAGTTTCGACTTGCCGCCCGATAAATGGAATTGACGCCACGACCAGCGGAACTATCGCCGCCGTTGTGCCAATCGCACTGCCTACCAAAAATCGCGTGAACGGAATTATCGCCACCATTAAAATTATAAACGGTATCGAGCGAATTGCATTGACGATTGAGCCGATTATTTTATTGAGCGCCGGACTTTCCAGGATTTGTCCTTTTTCGGTTGTGTGGAGCAAGACGCCGAGCGGTATTCCGATTATCGACGCTATGAGCATTGAGGTTATTACCATGTAAATTGTTTCGCCGAGCGCCTTAGTCAGCAGCGGCAGGATTTCTGCGAACATAGCCGATTACCTCCACGCGAACATCTTTAGTATTCAAAAAATCCAGCGCGCCTTGAATAGCATTTTCCGCGCCGCTAAGACCAATGATAAATCGCCCAAATGGCACGCCATGAATTTCGTCCAAATTGCCGAAAAGCATTGTACATTCTACGCCGCCGCAAATACGAATCATTTCAGCCAAAACAGGATCGTCAGCACTTTCGCCCAAAAAAATTAATCTCAGCAAAAGTAAACTGTCCGCAGTTTTGACGGGCGAAATTTCATTGCCGCGAAATGCCGCCGGTAATTCATTTGACAACAAAACGCTGATAAATTCTTTAGTAATTTTGTGTTGTGGATTGGTAAAAACTTCAAGCACCGAGCCGCGCTCCGCAATGACGCCGTCCGAAATGACAGCAACTTTATCGCAAATTTCCTTTATAACTTGCATTTCGTGCGTAATGACAACGACAGTCAACGCGAGTTTTTTATTAATGTCTTTAATCAGCGCGAGAATGGATTTAGTTGTTTGCGGGTCGAGCGCGGAAGTAGCTTCGTCGCAGAGCAAAATTTTAGGATTGCTGGCAAGGGCGCGGGCGATACCTACGCGCTGTTTTTGCCCGCCGGAAAGTTGCGAAGGATATTTATCAGCTTTATCATTCAAACCAACCAAATCTAAAAGCGGAGCAACTTTTTTATCAATTTCAGTTTTGGGCGTATTCGACAGCGTAAGCGGAAAGGCGATATTTTCATAGACAGTTGCCGAACTCAACAGATTAAAATGTTGAAAAATCATACCGATATTTTTTCTGGCGTCGCGCAGTTGCGAATCATTTAGCCGCGTCATATCCTGCCCGTCAACGATAACTTCACCGGCGGTCGGGCGTTCAAGCATATTAATACAACGAACCAGCGTAGATTTACCCGCGCCGCTCAAGCCGATTATGCCGTAAATTTCGCCCTTGGCAATTTCCAAATCGATACCTTTAAGCGCGTGGACTTTGCCGGACGGGCTGTCGTAAATTTTTTCAATGTGCGAAAGTTTAATCAATCTTTGCTCACCTGCTCCTTGACGGCGGGATTTTGTTTAGCCGTGTTGATAACTTCGTCTACGGTTAATCGCGCAGGTTCGTCAGATTTTTTTTCCAAGGAAATTTTTTGCGGCTCAGATTTTTTGACAGGTTCAG
>CAJOIB010000120.1 GCA_905234705.1 uncultured Selenomonadaceae bacterium
TATCTAATCAATGGAAAAATTTAATTGCAATCGTTGTAGCTTGTGTTGTCGAAATATTTAAATTCAGCGATTCAAATTAATCTCGATAATGCGGCTGGTAACCAAATCGGGAATGTACAAAATGCCGCGCGATTGAGCAATATCCGCCGGACCGATACCGTTTTCTCGGTACACGACGCGGACTTTTTTTGTTTTAACGTCAATGGATTTAACGCTGGAAGTCAGCCAATCCGAAAAGTACAGCGTCTTGGAATTATCCGAAAGTGCAACGCCGTCATAGAGCCCAGGCACATTGTAAAAAATCTCGGCAACAGGATTTTCTAAATCGCGCACGCAATAAATCACATTTTCATCAGCAACGCTACTGTAATCGACGGGGATTGATGCAATGTACATAACACCGCCGCCAACTGCTAAACCGTTCGGTCCAGGAATTTCAAGCCAAAGTTGCGGCTGTACTTCATTTATTCGCGCAGGGTTGCTTATGTCCAAAGAATAAATTCTGCCGGTGTTCGTTATCGAAACATAAAGCGTCGTACCATTTGAGGCAAGCGCGTTGAAAACTTTATCGTCTTCCGCGAAAGTTACAATTTGCGGCTCGACATTGTGATTTTTCAAATCGTAGACAATCAGCCGCGTTTCGTCGCAAACGAAAAGATGACCGAATTTCACAAGCATAGCGGTTGGTTTATGAAGTCCCTCGACAAGCATTTGATTGACGCCATTTTTGCGAAAAATAATATAGCCGTTTTTTTCGTCGGGCGCGGGATTCATCGTAGCCGAACCGAAATTTGAGATTAACAGCCCGCCTTCGTAAGGCAAGACACTTTCGGAAAATCTGACATCGTCGTCGTAAACAGAAACAATCGGCGTAGTATCGGCTTTGGCAGGTTTAGCTTCAGCCGAAAAACAATTCGCCGCGAATAGCACAGCCGCCGTTAGTGCGGTAATTTTTTTCATAAATTAAGCCTCCAGTTTAATCTTGAACGAAACTTCTAATAATGTGCGTGAATTTCGATTTAGCGTCAGAAAAATTAACCAGATTGGACATTTGACACTGACAAATTTTTTTAGCCGTCACGATATGCACGGGATTAATCGCCTCCGCCATATCGTAAAAGCCAAGATTTTTCAGCCGATTAATTTGAACTTGAATGGCGCTGTACTTATAATCGGTGTGATTTTTGAACCAATTCAGACACATAGCCAGCGACTGCACGGTGATAAAATTCATAACGATACGCCCACCGGTTTTCAATTTGGCGTCGATAGCCTGTAAAATTTCTTGGAGGAAGCCGCCGCTGCCGCCGATAATCGCCACGTCAATTCGCGGTATCAAGTGCAAACCGTCCGGCGCTTCAGCATTTATGATTGAAATATTTTTGACGGAAAATCTTTCGGCGTTTTGTTTGATAAGGTGAATGGCGTCCGAATTTCTTTCCAGCGCGAAAATATGTCCGCCGGTCGCAATGAGCGCCGCTTCAATCGAAATAGAACCCGTACCCGCGCCAACGTCCACAATATAATCATTAACACCAATATTCGCATTCGCCAGCGTCAAAATCCGAATCTCGCGCTTCGTCATTGGGACTTTGCCGCGAACAAAATCTTCATCGTCAATGCCAATCATAAAAAATCACTCACTTACAATTAAAATACAGTGCTTAATGGGCTCGCGCGTGATTGCGTCAGCCAAAGTGGTACAAATAATTTTTTCGTCAGGATAGGAAAGCCGCGCGCAAATCGCCACATTAGAATTTTCGTGCCAGCCGCAGTCAATCAAAATTTTGGGAATGGTAACTGAATTAAAATCGGCGTCGGTGAGCAAACCTAAAATTTTTCCCTGCGCGAATTTTAAATCTGAATCAGCCGGTCGCCGCCCGTGGAAACTTAACAAAGTTGCCGAGTGCCACGGTAGAGCCAATTTTGCGAAGGCTAATTGCATGGCGCTGATTGACGGTATCACTTCGATGATTGACGGCGAGAATTTTTTTCTTAGCAAATCCAGCAGCGAATAATATCCTGGGTCGCCGCTCACCATTACAACAACTTCGCCGATTGAAATTTTTTCGCGAATAAAATTTATTGCCGCGTCTAAATCGCCGGTTATCGCGCAGGTTTCTTGATTCGTGGCGAATTGAGCCAGCGCGCGCCGCCCGCCTAATAAAAATTTCGCCGCCTGAATTTTCTCCAACGCGGCTGGTGTTATGAATTTTTCGCCGCCTGGTCCTTTTTATTTTCCAATCAAAATCAGTCCCTAAAATATTTCCGGCGTAGTCAACCAGAATCGTGCTGACTTTCATTTTGCCGAAAACATAACGCTCTGCGCGAAAACTCGCCCGCGCCGCGATTTTTTCATAGACAATTTCAAGATGATTCGCCGAAATAATTTGCGTGGCGTCTTCAGTGGTATTCGCGGCTAAAATTTTTTGAACTTCGACAGCAGACAAACCTTCAGCCGCCGCATAAGCCGCCAAAGTTTCCAGCCGCGCATCGGCAATTCGGTTGTGCGTGTGGAAAATCCCCGCCGCAACTTTTATCAACTTGCCAATATGCCCGCACAAAATTATTTTCGCAATTTGCCGCTCAGCCGCCGCGTCCAACATAAAGCCGATAAAATTACTGGTTTGAATAATCGCCGCCGCTTCAAAGCCAATTTTTTTAGCAATGGTCTCGCCGATTTTGCCAGGTACAAAAATTAAAGTTTCAAAGCCCGCCGCCTTTGCCACGTCAATTTGCGGGACAAGCGAATTTTTAAAAGCGTCTTCACTCATTGGGCGCAAAACGCCGGTCGTGCCGATAATCGACAAACCGCCTTCCACGCCCAAAATCGGATTCAAAGTTTTTTTCGCAAGTTCGACGCCCGCAGGTATTGAAATTTCAACTTCAAGCCCCGCGATATTAAATTCCTGCGCGACGTTTTTAATCAGCTGGCGCGGACCTGGATTAATGGCAGGCTCGCCGATTGGCAACTGCAAACCGCGCTTAGTGATTTTGCCGACGCCCGCTCCTGCGCGAAAAATTATTTCATTGCCGGTAATTTTAGTTGTGGTGAAAATCGAAACGCCGTTAGTAATATCTGGGTCGTCGCCGGAGTCTTTGATAACTTCGACTTTGACGGTATCAGAAATTTTTTCAACGCGGTTAATCGGAATATTTAAGAGCGTGCCGTCCAGCGCGGTAATTTCGACAAAATCAACAATTTCGCCGCTTGTAAAATAAATTAATGCCGCTTTGACGCCAGCCGCCGCCGCCGCGCCCGTTGTAAAGCCGCCGCGCAGATTTTTTACCATTCGTAATTTCCGGAAGCTCTCAATTCTTCGCGATAAGCATCGGTATCAGCTTTAATCAGCGTGACAAATGCAGTTGTTGAAAACTCGTCCGGCTCAGCTTTAATTTGCTCAATCGGAGTAGGTTCGACAATGCGATTGTTTATGATTTTAATTTCATTGCCGTTAGGGTCTTTGTGATATTTGCCCGCCTTGAAATCTTCGTAGGTAAGCAACATGTCAACAAGAACTTCTTCAGCAAATTCGATAGCCTCGTAAAGAGTATCGGCTTGAGTAATTGCGCCTTCAACGTCAGGAAATTCAACGCAATAGCCGCCCTCAATAGCATTATAAAAAATTGCCGGATAAACGTATTTCATAAAAAATCGCCTCCAATTATCAATGTTTTTTGGGGACGCCAGCTTTTTTGCGAAGAGCTGATTCAGTTCCAGGTTTTACTTCTTCGCTATTGTGGCGAGACATTTCAAATTCTTCATTGGTTATTGGACTGTACCAACGCTCATGGTTGCTTCCTTCACGTATGAGGCGGCAACCGGCGTTTTTAAATTCACGTTTCAATTCTGCAAACTTAGGCATTTAAATTTTCTCCTACCGATTGCCATACATTTTCGCGTAATAATTTTGGTATTCGCCGCTGATTATTTTTTCCCACCAAGCTTTATTTTGCAAATACCAATCCACCGTCAGCTTAATGCCGTCGTCAAATTTAGTTTTGGGCGTCCAACCCAATTCAGTTTCAATTTTCGTCGGATCAATCGCGTAACGCTGATCGTGTCCTTTGCGGTCGGTCACAAATTCAATCAAATCTTCGCTCTTACCCAAAATTTTTAAAATCGTCTTAACCACGTCAAGATTAGTTTTTTCATTGTGCCCGCCGACATTGTAAACTTCGCCAATCTTGCCTTCGCGCAGAATTAAATCAATCGCCGCGCAATGATCTTCGACGTACAGCCAATCGCGCACATTTTCACCAGTACCGTACACCGGCAATTTTTTACCATTCAGCGCGTTAATAATCATCAGCGGAATTAATTTCTCCGGAAAATGATAAGGTCCATAATTATTTGAACAGCGGCTGATAGTGGCAGGGATTTTATATGTGCGTTGATAAGCTTGAACGAGCAAATCGGCAGAGGCTTTGCTGGCGGAATATGGGCTGGACGTGTGCAGATTAGTTTTCTCGGTAAAAAATAAATCCGGTCTGTCAAGCGGCAAATCGCCGTAAACTTCATCAGTCGAAACTTGGTGATAACGCTGAATACCGTACTTTTTGCAGGCGTCAAGCAAAATGCTCGTGCCGATAATATTCGTGCGCAAAAAAAGTTCGGGGTCTTCAATCGAGCGGTCAACGTGACTTTCAGCCGCAAAATTTATCACAGCGTCTGGCTTTTCCGTCTCAAACAGATTATAAACTTCTGCGCGATTGGAAATGTCGCCGCGAATGAATTTGAAATTTTTATTAGACTCGGCGTCTTTCAAAGTTTCCAAATTG
>CAJOIB010000121.1 GCA_905234705.1 uncultured Selenomonadaceae bacterium
TATTGATGGCGTTGCAGTTGCAAGTGAAATTGCTGACCAGTACGGAGATTCAGCCGGATTAAACAGACGACAATTTAACGGAACACTCGGCAGTGCTTACCACACTTTTAACGGCACAATCGACGAGTTCAGAATATACGACGGCGTTGCTTTGTGGACTGATACATTTACGCCGCCAACAGCCACTGATTATCAAGGCGGAAGTGAATTTTCCGCTACTGTCGATTTTGATTTAGAGCGGCGAGTTCAACGGGCGTCTTTTGCCTATACCGTTGATTTTGATATTGAGCGCAAAATTGAAAATGCCGATTTGGTCTGGCGATACGAAAGTTATTGCACCGCCGAAAATGCCGCCAATCACGCGGGCTATATGGGCGATATTGATTGGGCGTCAATCGATGTGCCCGAACTGCACGAAATTTGGCTAAGGTGCGGCTTTGTTTTTCACGCCGTTGAGTATGCTTCTGTTCTTATTGGCAACGGTTATTACAGCAGCAAGCAAGACCCCGCTTTTTGCGGTTGGGGTATGTGGAATAGCTTAATCGTCAATTATCGTGACAGTCAAGAAAATAATCCGCCAGATTCGTATTACTCGGATATTTCTACAAACTTTACTGAGTTTTCAATTCACGATTTTTATCTGCATATGAAAAGCGGCATAACCGACGGCTTGATTGAAATTTTCTTTGATAATCAGCTGGTGGCAACTCATACCGGCAACGTCAATAATGGCAACACTTTTAACGATATGACGTCCACCGCCGACATTCGCTACAAATTAATTGTCTCTAATCGTCCAATAGAATACTCTCAGTCAATCGAAGTAGATTTTGATTTAGAGCGTGACGTGCAATCCAGTTTCTTTGCTTATACTGTTGATTTTGACGTTGTGCGCATTGTCGGGCAAAATATTTGGCGTTATGAGAATTACGGCACAGCAGATTTGCTTTTGGTTGACGCTGAAACTTTGACTAATTTAACGAGCGACCAATCAGTTACAACCTGCGCATTCAAACAAAATCAAGCGGCGAAATGCTTTGATATTCCGGCGACTGATGAAGTTTGGATTAAGTTTGACGTTTGCATTGACAGCGCCGATGATAAATCTTGGGGTATCACTGTTTGGGACTTTGAAAATCGCACAGGAATTTTACTCGGTGTTAATTCGCCTACTTATGTTGCACTGATATGGCAAACGTTTTACCCGAATCACGCTGTTATCGAGGCTGTTTCCGAAAATACGCTGAAGGAAATGATATATTCACCCGAGCGGCAAATGGTGACTTCAATATTTGACCAGACCATTTCTTTTGACGGCGTGCAAACCTGCCTAATCCATATGAAGAGCGACGCGACCGACGGCGTTATCGAATGTTGGTTTAATGGTTCGTACCTAACATACACCGGCAACGTCAACAGCGGCGTTAACTTCGACAATCTTTGTATCCGCTCAACTAAAGGCGAGCATTTGTATTCTAACGTCATTATTTCCAATATCGAAATTTTAATGAGTGAAGTTGCTCATTATTGGATGCACACTGATTTTGAGATAGACACCGAGCGCAGAATTACCCAAAATGGCATTTGGCGCTATGAGAATTATGGTACAGCAAAATTCTTGACTGTTTCTGGTACGACAGCAGAATTGCCACAGGCGCAGAGCAAATATTACAGCGGCTTTTATCAGCCTTCGCGAACTAAATGCTTTGACATTCCCGACACTAAAGAAATTTGGCTTAAATGTGATATTTATGTTGCTAATGCAAATTCTTCAAATAGAATCAGAATCTACAACGACGACCCTACAAACAGCGTGAGCGGTTGGACAACTTCAAGTCAAGGAGTTAGCTCCAATTATTTTTTGTGGCACAACGGCACGAGTATTGACGGCGGCTATCGCATTTCCAATGGCGCAACCGACGGCGCTGGATACCAATCGTTTTTATTGCATATGAAAAGCGGCGCAACCGACGGATTCATTGAATTTTATTTTTGGAGTTCCAGCCACAAGACATACAAAAGCTACACCGGCAATGTCAACGGCGGCAATAATTTTAATAATTTCTACATTCAAATGGAAGGTTCGGGTATTTTTGTCAGCAATGTTATTATTTCCAATGGCGCTGTTGCTATCAGTGAAAATTGCCGTGTTCCTATTGCCGATGATTTTGATGTTTCGCGCAGGATTATTCGCGCGTTTGCCTATGAGTTGCACAACGATTTAGTCAGGCAGGTTGCACTAACTCATACCGCTTTTTTTGACCTTGAGAGACTTATTCAGCCTAGCAATAAATTTTACTTCGACCTTCAGCGAATCATTATCAAATCTGTTGAAGATTATTTTGATATTGAAACGAAAAAACCACACAAGCTAACCGGTGATACTCCTAAAATTCAGAG
The DNA here is from genome assembly GCA_905234705.1 of uncultured Selenomonadaceae bacterium. Lineage (GTDB taxonomy): Bacteria > Bacillota > Negativicutes > Selenomonadales > Selenomonadaceae > Quinella. The sequence goes on from CAJOIB010000121.1 coordinate 2,401, forward strand.
CATACAGGTTGAATTATCGGCGCAACAGCTAACTGACAGATTGACTTATGCAACCGCTGAGCCGATTGACATAATGCAACAAGTCAGAGGGCGGTATCTTGACTACGATTTTGATATGCGCGTCGAGGAGACATCTCAGCAGGGCGTTATCTCCACTTGCCAATGTTGCAGTGATATTGACGAATTGCTTTTTACGTCTTTCACTTACGAGATTGACGCCGATTATGTTGC
>CAJOIB010000122.1 GCA_905234705.1 uncultured Selenomonadaceae bacterium
AAATTGTAACAACCGAATCTGAAAATATCAAGCCATTTCCGGCAGAACAGGATAAATTTCCGCGGCAAATAATAATAATTTCCGGTTGCGTGGCGATATAATAAATGTTAAAATCCAAATGTCGACAGGGAAGTTGACGGGGGTTACTTTTTTGAAAGGAGTTTTCTGATATGAATTTTGCTTACAGAGTCATTAATAAAAATAAAAATATTGTCCACATCAACGAGGAGGGGAGGTCATTGCCGAAAAAAATTAACGAAAATGTTCAGGCGGTTGTGTCATTCATTCTGGTAGCGAAGGTAAAACTTTGTTTCCGCGAATGCGCTGAAATTATCAAAATCGCTGAAGATACCGGTTGCGTTGTGGAAATGGCGTCCGGTACTAAATCCGGCGATTCCGGCAGTATTTTATCGCTTGTCAATCTTGGTATAACTGCTGATAAAACTCTGGTGCTCACAATCAAGGGCGACAGAAACAAGGAAGCATTTGACAGGATTTCAAAAATTATCAGCGGCGAAGCATCAGTGGCAAGCTAGTTTAACCTTATATTGAAACCTTTCTCGGTCGGGAGTGAGTGTGTTCACTTCCGGCTTTTTTTGTGTAAATAAATTTTCAGAAATTTCATTGACTACAGCGGAAACTTTGTGCTACACTTCCACCTGTCAATAATAATTTCTTATGGAAGGGTGAGTTTTTGATGAGAAAGTTTTGTACTTCTGTAATGGCGGCGGTTTTCTTAGCGCTGTTCGTGTTTGCCGTGAAGGTAGACGCGGCGGTTGATAGAAATCCTGTCTCCGTGACAAATGCGCGCTGGTATCCTTTGTACCACATTGCCGCGCCCGCGGGTTGGGTAAATGACCCCAATGGTTTCTCTTATTTTAACGGCGAATATCACTTCTTTTATCAGCATTATCCGTACGACGTAAAATGGGGACCAATGCACTGGGGACACGCTGTCAGTAAAGATTTAACGCACTGGCAACATTTACCAATCGCCATTGAACCGGATCATGTTTATGACGCAAGCGGCGGCTGTTTCAGCGGCAGTGCCATTGAAAAAGACGGCAAACTTTATCTTATGTACACCGGACACGTCGATTTGCCGATTAAATCTCTTGACGGCGCAGACCGCATCGAAAGTCAAAATATCGCCGTCAGTAGCGATGGCATTAAATTCACCAAAATAGCTGAAAATCCTGTACTCTATGTTCCGAAGGTTAAAGGCGTCAGTCAAAGCGATTTCCGCGACCCTAAAGTTTGGAAACACGACGGCAAATATTACGTTGTAGTTGGCTCAAGAACTCCTACTGACGACCCGAGTAGCACCGTATCAACCGGTCAAGTTTTGCTTTTCGATTCCGACGATTTAATCAACTGGAATTTCAAAAACATAATGGCTAAGGGACAAGGCAACCAAGGTTTTATGTGGGAATGCCCCAATTTCGCAACCGTTGACGGAACGGATGTTTTGATTTTCTCGCCGCAAGGTGTACAACCCGAAGGCAATAAATATTTGAATCATCACCAATCCGTTTATATGCTCGGCAATTTGGATTATAAAACCGGCGTTTACAAACACGGCGGAATAACAATGCTTGATTATGGCTTCGATTTTTACGCGCCGCAGATTATGCAAATGGCTGACGGTCGCACAATCATGATTGGCTGGCTCGATATGTGGAATAGCAAGTTCCCCGAACAGGCTGACGGTTGGGCTTGCATGATGACAGTTCCGCGCGAATTGCATGTTCGTGACGGCAAACTTTATACCACGCCTATTAAAGAATTGGAAAGCTTGAGAAAATCTGAAGTTTCCTACCAGAATTTGAAATTCAAGGGCTCGAAGAAACTCGAAGGCGTCCGCGGCGAAACCGGCGAACTCATTGCTACGATTGACACTGCTAAATCCAAAAATTTCTCTATCGAATTTAGAAGTTCCGGCAAAGAAAAAACCGTTCTTTCCTACGACGCGGCAACCAGGACTTTGAAACTCAATCGCGATAAATCCGGCGCAAGTGCAGGCGTTGTTGGCGAACGTGAAGTCCAACTTGAGCCGAATGACACGATGAAATTGCACGTTTTCATTGACAGATCTTCGCTTGAGATTTTTGTTAATGACGGCGAGGCTGTTATTTCTTCCAGAATTTATCCGCAAGAAACCTCTCAAGATATCGTCTTCAAAGCACAGGGCGGCGCTCTCGAAATTAAAGATGTAACCTTCTACACTTTGGGCGAAGGTATTCCTCAACCACGTTTCAGATAAGATTTTCACACGTTTAAATTTTCCGGTCGGAGGCGTTAAGCTTCCGGCTTTTTTATTTGGGCAGGAAAAATTTTCAGCGCGCCGAATACGCAAAGCGAAAGGAGTTAGTTATGTCCGATTTAA
>CAJOIB010000123.1 GCA_905234705.1 uncultured Selenomonadaceae bacterium
CAAGGCGTTAAATTCTGTTGGTATCGAAGTGGCTGACACCGTTGCACATATCGGCGAAACTGTTGTTGAAACACTCAAACGCGCCGGTATCTATGACGCTTGCCATACTTGTTAAAGTTAATACGGCATTTCTTTTTGAGGCGTTCATCCGTGAGCGCCTCTTATTTTCGGTTATTGAGTATTTTTTTATGGTAATTATAGCGCGGGGGTTTCTTATGGATAACATTAAAAAATTTGTAAACGAATGGAAAAATCGCGGCTACGAGAAAGGCGAAACTCAAAAATTTTGGCTGGCTCTCCTGCGCGATGTTTTGAACGTAGACGAACCGGAAACTTACATTGATTTTGAAGTGCCGGTTAATCTCGGTCACCGCAGTTTTATTGACGCTTTCATTATTGACACCAAAATTATCATTGAGCAAAAATCTATCGACAAAAACCTTGAAGCCGCCGCTAAACAATCTGACGGCACAACTTTAACGCCCTACGAACAGGCGCAGCGTTACGGCAATGCTTTGCCGGTGTCTATGCATCCGCGCTGGATTATCACCTGCAATTTCCAGGAATTTTCGATTTACGACATGGAAAAATTGACGCCGCCCATTAAAATTCTGCTTGACGAATTGCCTCAAAAATTTTCTATGCTCGAATTTATCATCGACAAATACCAGCACGATATCCGCATGGAAGAAGAATTGTCCGTCGCCGTCGCTAAAAAAGTTGATAAGCTTTATGACACGCTCAAAAAAAATTATAAAAACGCCAATAATCCCGAATCTTTGAAGAGCCTTAACAAACTTTGCGTGCTGATTGTTTTTCTTATGTATTCTGAATCAGTCGGCATTTTCGGCAAAAATAAACTCTTCACAAAATTTCTCGAAACGGAAGGCGATTTGCGCCGCGGACTGCGCGACCTTTTCAAAAATCTCAACACGCCGCTAAATCTGCGCGACCCTTACGACGATAAATTAAATCTGTTCCCATACGTCAACGGCGGCTTATTCGACGAAGAAAATCTTGAAATTCCCACTATCACGCCAGCCACCCGCAAGATTATTTTGCAAGACATGATACCTTTCAAATGGCAGGATATTTCGCCCACAATTTTCGGCGCGGTTTTTGAATCCACCATTAAAAGCAAAACTGTTCGCCACGGCGGCGGCATGCATTACACTTCCACCCGCAATATCCACAAAATTATCAACCCGCTTTTTATCGACGACCTTCGCGCTGAATTTAACAAAATCAAAACTGACAAAAAGGCGCTCATAAAATTTCAAGACAAACTCGCGCACATTACCGTTTTCGACCCTGCTTGCGGCAGCGGCAACTTTTTAACTGAATCTTATATTCAACTGCGCAAATTGGAAAATGACGCGCTCAAAATCATTTACGCTGACGGGCAAATTATTCTCGGCGATGTCTTCAATCCGGTTAAAGTTTCTATCCAGCAATTTTACGGCATCGAGATTGACGATTTCGCTGTGAAAGTCGCGCAGGTCGCACTTTGGATTAGCGAAATTAAAATGCTCCAGGAAACCGCCGAAATTATTCACAAAAAGCTTGAAGTTTTTCCGCTCAAATCTTACTCAAATATCCACAGAACCAACGCGCTCACCACCGATTGGCAAAATGTTATCGCCGCGCAAAATCTCAATTATATTATCAGCAACCCGCCGTTTCTTGGCACGAAGGAGCAAACCGCCGCCCAGAAAAACGAAATTATCGCGCTGTGCAAAGATTTTAAGGCGCTCGATTATGTCACCGGCTGGTACAAGAAAGCCGACGATTTTATTCACGATACCAAAATCCGCGCCGCATTCGTCAGCACCAATTCGATTTGCCAGGGCGAGCAGGTCGCTCCGCTTTGGACGAACCTTGACATTCACATTGATTTTGCCTATCAGCCTTTCAAATGGTATTCTGAAGCCGCCGGTTCTGCTCAAGTTCACGTGGTTGTTATTGGTTTCAGCCGCGCGCCCAATCCTGCGCCCAAAAAAATTTTCACTGTCGAATATGAACGCGACGACGATAAGAAACTCATTCGCTACGACGAAGGCGAAAACAAGGGTTATCCCAAAGAAATTATTTCCTGCGTCACGACTCAAAATATCAACGGCTACCTTATGGACGCGCCGAATATTTATGTTACCAAGCGGAAATTGCCGCTCTGCGATTCGCCGATTATGACTAAAGGCAGTTATGGTACAGATGACGGCAATTTAATTATTGAAGCCGCTGATTATGACGAATTTATTAAACGTGAGCCACTCGCGCAGAAATATATTCGCGAGATAGTTGGCGGCGATGAATTTA
>CAJOIB010000124.1 GCA_905234705.1 uncultured Selenomonadaceae bacterium
CAATTCGTAACGCTCGCCCTTCGGAATCTGCAAACGTTCGCGCTCACAAATTCCGGTATCAATGCAATTTTCCTCGCCGCGCGGCGCGCCATTGTAGCCAGTGCTGACGATAATTTTATCCTTTACAATGATAGCGCCATAACGCCGCCTTAAACAAGTTGAGCGCTTGCCGACTTCCTGCGCGATATTCAAAAAATATTCGTCCCAATCTGGACGCTTGTAATTTTCCATGACAATTACCTCACAAGCCAAAAAGCGCATCGGCAAATTCTTTCGCATTGAACGGGCGCAAATCGTCCATTCGCTCGCCAACGCCTATCCATTTCACCGGAATATCGAGCTCTTCCTTGATACCAATAATCATACCGCCCTTAGCCGTGCCGTCAAGTTTCGTCAAAACAATTCCAGTAATTTCGGCGGATTTGGAAAACAATTCAGCTTGACGCAGAGCATTTTGACCGGTGGTAGCGTCGAGTACAAGCAAAACTTCATGCGGCGCGCCTGGAATGCCTTTTCCGATAATGCGATTAATTTTCTTCAATTCTTCCATAAGATTGAATTTATTTTGAAGGCGACCGGCGGTATCGACAATCAGCACGTCCATTTTTTTCGCAAAGGCAGAGCGCGCGGCGTCCAATGCAACCGACGAAGGATTTGAACCTTCATTGTGCTTGACAATTTCAGCGCCGGTACGATTCGCCCAAACTTCAAGCTGATCTATCGCTCCTGCGCGAAATGTATCAGCCGCCGCCACCATAACTTTTTTGCCCTGCTCGCGATAATACGCGCTCAATTTGCCAATCGTGGTAGTTTTGCCCGCGCCATTTACGCCAATCATTAAAATCACGTGCGGCGGGTCGACGCGAATAAAATTGCCTTCCTCTTCCATCAAAATCTCGCGAATCTGATTTGATAAAAAAATTTTAACATCTTGCGGCGAATTAATCTCAGCTTTTTTAACGCCCTTGCGCAGATTTTCCATAAGTTTCTCGGTCGTCTTTGTGCCAACGTCAGAAATTATCAAAGTTTCTTCAAGTTCGTCTAAAAGTTCGTCGTCAATCTTAGTGGAGTTGCCCAAAAGTTCGTCGATTTTATTGGAAAGTTTTTCGCGCGTCTTGGTCAAGCCGGCTTTCAATCTGTCAAAAAATCCCATGTGCATTCCCCTTTCGTAAAAATTTCCGATAGAATTAAATTATTTGTAATAGTCGATTTGCCCGTTGAGATAATTTTTAAAAGCATCGGTAACCGGCTTGTCGAAGAAATTCATATTGTACGCCATATAAAATACAATTTCGCCCGCTGCTAAATAACTTTCCCAATTTTGCTGGTAAATCGAGCGCCCCTTAATATTTTTCGGGTCAATGTAAATCCAACTTTTTGCGCCGCTGTGCCTGTCCGCCAATTTGACGTACATTCTGCGCGATTTATAATCGTAAGAATAAGACAAAAATTCATCAGTAGCAGAGCCAACAACAATATTTCGGATAATAATTTCATAGCGGGGCGGCTCGTACTTCACGACGGCGAGCGAAGATTTATCAATGTAAAAAACAGAATCCATACCCTGCGCTCCGTAGCGAATAAAATTGTACGGGTTAGCGTGCATTTCGTTGGAAAGTTGGGCAGGGTCGTTTGCTAAACAATTTCCGGCTGTTAAAAATAATGCAAATACCATTGCTGCTAAAATTTTTTCGGGTTTCATTATCAATCACCTTTCAGTTACTCTCGTATGGGCGGACGCGCAAAGTCAAGCCGCGCTCGTCACAAATTTTTTTACAGGCAATAATTTCTTCCGGCGGCGTCACGTGATCAACTATCGTCATTACAACTCGCGGCACATAATTTTTAATTTTTTCAGCGAAAGTCAGCATCGCCTCATACGCCGCAATTCCAAATTTTGAGCGCGTAATTTGCAAATATCTTTCAGCGGTCGCCGCATTCAAGCTGATTGACGCCACGTCCAAAATATTTTCAAACTCCGGCGTAATGTCGCGCCCGTGTTCCAAATTCCCTAAGCCATTTGTATTCAGCCGCGTTGGAACTGCCGGATGATTTTTCTTAATGTCGCGCAGAATTTCAAGCAACTCAGCAAGTCTAATCGTCGGTTCACCAAATCCGCAAAATACAACTTCCTTGACAAGCGCCCAATTAATTTTTTCAAACTCGCGCAGAACTTCAGCAACAGTCGGCTCTCTATCCAGCCACAATCTTTTTCTGCCGCAAACAAAATGGGCAATCGTTATTACAGCGATTCGTCAGATTCACGTACAAGCCGCGCGGCGTATCGTCCACCGGCGGAAAATATTTCCCGCGCTCAGTCATATAAACTATCATATTAAAACCCCCGCCACTATTTTACATTCAAATATCGACAAATTCAATCCAAAATGCTAAACTGATAAAAATTTTGGAAGTGATTAAATGATTCCGCAAAAAATTAGCACCGTGCCGGAAGGCAAATTGATTGACTACGTTGACGGCAAAATCCGCAGCGATACGCCCGAAGAATACGTAAGGCAGACGATTGAACACAGGCTCGTCGAAGAACATATGTACCCGCCCGTGCAAATCGCTATCGAGTACGGCTTGAAAGTCGGCTCAAAAAAACCTCGCGCAGATATTGTTATTTGGGAAAAAGCCGCCGAGCAAACTCAAGACAACGTTAAAATTATCATCGAGTGCAAGCAGGAAAAAATCCGCGCGTCGAGCGCTAAAGACGGCGTTGAACAGCTGAAAAGTTATATGACGGTTTGCCCAAATTGCGAATGGGGAATGTGGACTAACAGCGTTCAAAAATTTGTTTACCGCAAAACCCGCGACAAAGCCGGTCAAATTGTCTACGAAGAATACAATGATATTCCGTCCGCTGAAGGCAATATCGCCGAAATTGACAAGCCCACGCGCCAGAGTCTTAAAAATGCTGTCGATAGAAATTTGCTTTTCGCGTTTAGGATTTGCCACGATCACATTTACGCCAATGACGGCTTGCACAAAGACAAGGCTTTTTTCGAGTTCTTGAAAATTATTTTCTGCAAAATCGCCGATGAAAGAAATATCCCTAAGCCGCTGGAATTTTACGCGACTTCAATGGAATGCAGAAACCCCGACGGTCAGCTTACAGTTAAAAAGCGCATTGCCAAAATTTTTGAGCGCGTTAAGAAAAATTACCGGCAGATTTTTGAAGACGGCGACGAAATTAATTTGACGGCGCGCAGTCTTTCGCGGATTGTCAGCGAATTGCAGAAATACAGCCTGCTCAGCACCAACATTGACATTAAGGGCAAGGCGTATGAAGAAATTGTTGGGGCGAATTTGCGCGGCGACCGGGGCGAATTTTTCACGCCGCGAAATATTATGAAAATGGTTGTTGATATGCTCGAACCGACTGCTGAAGATACGGTTTTGGACAGTTCCTGCGGCACGGGCGGATTTCTGGTTTGCGCTATGACGCACGTTATCAATCTCCTTGAAAAGCAATTCGCGCAG
>CAJOIB010000125.1 GCA_905234705.1 uncultured Selenomonadaceae bacterium
TGGTTAAAGGCTACGCTCCGGCTGATATTGAACTTGAAAAAGCCTGGACGCTCGGTCACACGCAAAAAGGCGGTCGCGCAGATATTGTTGTCAGCCAAAATGGCGAAGTGCTTTTTATCATTGAATGCAAGACTGCGGGCAAGGAATTTGAGCGCGAACTCCGCAATATGAAATCCGATGGCGGGCAACTTTTTTCATATTGGCAACAGGAAATTTCTTGCAAGTGGTTGATTTTGTACGCGGCGGATTTTGACGGCGAAAATTTTACTTATCAGATTAAAACCGTCAACTGCAGCGATTATCAGAATCTGATTGATTTGGAAGATAAACAGCCCGAAACGAAACTTTTCAAAAATGCGCGTACTGTCACGGAACGCTTTGCAGTTTGGGATGAAACTTACGAAAAAAATCTTGAAGAAGATCTGATTTTCAGCGCTGACAGCGGCGCTTATGATATTGGCGTCAAGCCGAAAACTAAGGGCAGTCTCATAGATTTTTCCAAACTCGAAAAGGTTGTTAACGAATTTGAAGAAATTCTCCGCCACAATAACGTTTCCGACAAAGAAAATGCGTTTAATCGGCTGATAGCGCTTTTTATTTGCAAGCTGGTTGACGAATCCGGCAAGGGCGACGATGACACGGTTGAATTTTTTTACAACGCCGCCGCTGATACTTATGAAACGTTGCAGGATAGACTTCAGCGCTTGCACCACGACGGTATGAAAAATTTTATGAATGAAGATATTTTTTACCTTGCTGACGATTACGCAGAAAATTTAATTCAGCAGTACATAGGCGGCAATCGCGACGAATTTATTGCTGAACTCCGGCGCAAATTTCGCCAGCTGAAATTTTATACCAACAACGATTTTGCTTTCAAGGAAGTGCACAACGAAGAACTTTTTTATCAGAATGGCAAGGTTTTGGTCGAAGTCGTTAAGCTTTTCCAGAATTACAAGATTATCAATTCGCAGGATTTACAGACGCTCGGCGATTTATTTGAACAGTTGCTGAATAAGGGTTTCAAGCAGAATGAAGGGCAATTTTTCACGCCAATACCGATAACGCGCTTTATTTGGGACAGCTTGCCGCTCGATGATTTTATTGACGAGACGCCGCCGAAAATTATTGACTATGCTTGCGGCGCAGGGCATTTTCTTACTCAAGGTTTCGCGGCTGTCAATGCTTGTTTTGCGCGGAAAAATCTTCAGCCTCCCGCTAATTGGGAAGACGGCAAACTTTTTGGCGTGGAGAAAGATTATCGGCTGGCGCGCGTCTCGAAAATTTCGCTTTTTATGAATGGCGTTAACAAGGGCAAGATTAAATTTGGCGACGGGCTCGAAAATTATCCCGACGAAAATATTAAAGCCGGTACTTTTGACATTCTCGTTGCCAATCCGCCCTATGCTGTGAAGAATTTTAAAAAGTTTATCCGGCTGAAAAACGAATTTGCCACGTTCGAAAAAATTTCTGATGAAGGCTCTGAAATTGAGACGCTCTTTGTCGAGCGCATTTCTCAACTGGTCGCGGCTGGCGGTATTGCGGCGGTTATTTTGCCCAGCAGCATTTTGAATAAGGACGGCAAATCTTTTATTGCGGCGCGCGAATCGCTGTTGCAGAATTTTAATATCCGCGCCATCGCGCAGTTCGGCAATAAAACTTTTTCAGCCACCGGCACGAATACCATTATTGTTTTTCTTCAGCGTCTTTCGCGCAGTCCAAGCCGATTTAATTTGCTCAAAGACAGCGTGAATAATATTCTGCACGGTACAATTCCCGCCGATTGGGAAGAATCTATCATTTTCGACGAATATTTGAAGAAAATCAAAGTTGCCGCCGATACTTATAAAAAATTTGTCAGCCGCGAAATTGATTACGCTGATTGGCGCAGTGATTTTTATTTTGGCGCGTACGTTGCCGCCTTTGATGCGAAATTTGCTCTGCGCGATAACTATAAATTTTACGCATTTGCCATTGAGATTGAGCGCGAGAAGATTCATTATTTCGCTATGACGTACAAGCAAACCACGCTGATAATTGCCGCGCCGCAGGATAACGCCGAGCAGGAAAAATTTTTAGGCTACAGCTGGAGCAATGCTAAGGGCGACGAAGGCATCAAGGTTAAAACGCCTGGCGGT
>CAJOIB010000126.1 GCA_905234705.1 uncultured Selenomonadaceae bacterium
TTTTTCGTAAGATTTTTCCGGAACAACGCGCTCGCCAATTTCCACAACCGATTGAGAATGAGCAACGCGCGTACACATTTTGATAATAACCGGCGTATCGAACAACTCGGAAATTTCATAGGCAAGTTTAGTAAATTCAAGCGCCTCTGCAGAATCTGAAGGCTCAAGCATTGGAACTTTCGCGGCGATTGCGTAATGGCGGCTGTCCTGCTCATTTTGTGAAGAATGCATACCGGCGTCGTCGGCAACCACAATCACCAGACCCGCATTAACGCCCGTGTAAGCCATTGTGAAAAGCGGGTCGGCGGCTACGTTCAAGCCAACGTGTTTTTGTCCGCAAAAAGCCCTGCGCCCTGCTAATGACGCTCCAAACGCTGATTCAAGCGCAACTTTTTCATTGGGCGCCCATTCGCAATAAATTTCGTCGAATTTTGCCGCCTCTTCAGTAATTTCCGTTGATGGCGTTCCTGGATAACTTGAAACAAAACAAACGCCCGCTTCATACAGCCCGCGCGCTATCGCTTTGTTTCCCAACATTAACTGTTTCATTAAAACATCTCCCAAAAAAATTTTAAACTCAGATATTATATCACATTAAAAAAATTAATATCCCGCAAATTTTTAGATTTTGAATTTGTTAATAGCGTCCTGCATTTCAACCGCCAACTGCGCGAGAGATTGAGAGGCGGCGGCGATTTCTTCATTGGACGCAGATTGAGTTTCAGTATCGTTTGAAATTGAATTTGTATGCTCGGAAGTTTTTTGGCTGACTTCATTAATCGATTCAACGGCTGCAACAATTTTTTCAGCGCCATTTGAAACAGTGCGCATTGAAGTACCAATGCCAGCCATCTGTTTTTGAATGCCGTCAACGCGTTGCATAATCTGCTTAAATTGCTCGCCGACTTCGCGAATAGCATTTGTGCCTTCCTTAACGTCATTAGTGCCGGTTTCCATAGCCCCAACTGCATTAGCGGTATCGTTTTGAATTTGAGCAATTCTTTCTCGGATTTGTTCAGCGGAAGTGGCAGATTCAGAGGCAAGTTTGCGGACTTCCTCAGCAACCACAGCAAAACCGCGCCCTTGCTCACCGGCTCTTGCGGCTTCAATCGCCGCGTTTAATGCAAGCAAATTGGTTTGTTCGGCAATGCCGGAAATAGCTTCAACAATCTGCCCAATTTGTTGTGAACTTTCGCCGAGTTTTTTAACAACGTCAGCCGAAGTGTTAACGCTTTTTTCAATGTTCAACATTTTGCTAACGGCGGTTTCCATAAGCTTTGAGCCGCGCTGTGCAGATTCCGCAGTTTCAGTTGACGCTTGCATAACAACCTTAGTTTTATCCGACATATTTTCAATATCTTTAAAAACAACGTCAACGCTATTTTTCGCGGCGTTAATATCTTCAAGCTGAGTATTCATATTCAAATTGACTTCGCCGACTTTTTCAGCAACGTGCACCGAAGTATCAGCGGATTGTTGGGCGCTGGCGGTTAATTCTTCAGACGACGCGGCAACTTGCTGGGAAGTGTGAATCATTTTTCCAATCAAATTTTTTAAACTGCCGCTCATATCGTTAAACGCCTGCGCGAGTTCCCCAATTTCATCTTTGGTATTAACTGAAATATTTTCCATTCTAAGATTGCCCTTCGCCAATTCAACCGCGTGCTTGTGAAGTTGAACAATGGGTTCCGTGATAGCGGCGGACATTTTCAAGCAAACAAAAATCATAAGTGCGAGTCCGACAATTACCAAAATTGCATAAGTATTCCTAAGCGAATGAATATCAGCCAAAACAAAATCTTCGTTTACAGCAATGCCCACAATCCAGCCGGTACTTTCCAGCGTGGTGTAAGTGAAAATCCCTGTGCCGTACTGGTCATTTTTCGGCAAAGTAAAATAGCCGCTGCCCTTTGTAAGCATTTCCTCAAAATATTCGGAGAAACCAGGCATTTCTTGAACGGTTTCAACACCAGGATCTGTACTCGTCGCCAAAAGTTTTCCGCTGCGTTCAAAAATAATTCCGTCGCCGGTATTGTGATATTTCATCTTTTTAATTTGTTCGCCAAGAACAGTCAAAGAAATATCGTTGCAAGTCGAACCTATAAATTGTCCATTGGCTTTAATCGGC
>CAJOIB010000127.1 GCA_905234705.1 uncultured Selenomonadaceae bacterium
CATTTTGGGCGTTGTCATTGGCAGATTTTTGCCCGACAGAATAAGGCGGGTTGCCTATAATAATTTCAATTTTGGTATCGATTTGCTTTTTAATGAGCGTCGAATTTTCGCGCAGAGGATTTTCATAACCGCTCAAATAAATTTCTGGATTGGCGGCGTTTTCATAAGATTGGAAAGTGTCAGCAAGGCAGATGCCGTTGAAGGTTTCGTAGCCGTCTAAATTTGCAACGTCGTGAAAGGCATTTTCAATATTGATGGCGGCGATGTAATAAGCCAGCAAAACAATCTCGTTGGCGTGAATCTCGCGCTGATATTTGCGCAAAAGATTATCCTTGTCAATCAGACCGGACTGAATGAGCCGCGTAATAAAAGTGCCCGTGCCAGTGAACGGATCTAGAATATGAACATTTTCGTCGTTAAAAGTTTTGCCGAAATTCTCACGCAGGACGTCATTAACAGATTGGATAATAAAATCGACGACTTCAACGGGCGTGTAGACAATGCCGAGTTTTTGTGCAGTCATAGGCAGCGCCATTTTGAAAAAGTTATCGTACAGGTCGGTAATAATTTTCTGGCGGTTAGCGGCGTCGCCCATATCGCGGCAACGGATTTTGACATTTTCATAAAAATCATTGAGTTGGTCGCGCTCTTTCGATAAGCCGTCCTTGTCGAGTTGGCGTAAAATTTCAGTCATAGATTTTGAAACTGGGTTATTCTGCGCGAAAGAATAATTTTCAAAGAGCGCCTCAAAAACCGGTCGGGTGATTAAATGCTGTGCGAGCATATCAACGGCGTCAGTCTGCGTGATACTTGGATTGATAATTTTTTGCAGGTCGCGCAGGAAATTTTGAAAAGCTTTTTGAGGTTCGCCGCTCTTGCTGATAAGTTCGAGAATGCGCTCGGTATGGCGTTCGACAATGACAGAAACTTTGATAGCCCAATGTTGCCAATAGAGCCTGTCACCAACTTTTTCAACCATGCGCGCGTAAATTTTGTAAGTCCAATCTTCAAATTCAAAACTAAGCTGCAAAACGTCCCCTTCGCCGCCGCCGCCGGATTTTTCGCCGCCGTCAACAGCAATTTTATCGCTCTTGCCGTTTGCTCTGATTTGCTGAATGACAATATCAAGGTTTTCGTCGTGCGAGCGCATCGCGTTAAGAATTTGCCAGACTTCTTTAAAATCGCTGGAGTTAAGGGCTTCTTCGGGCGAAGTATTCATCGGAATAATCACGGGAATAATAATGTAGCCGAATTTTTTATTTTTGGAAATGCGCAGGGCGCGACCAATCGCCTGAACAATATCGACGCCGGACTTTTTTGGCGAAAGGAAAATCACCGCGTCAAGGCTGGGTACGTCAACGCCTTCAGAAAGACAGCGCACATTTGAAACGATTTGGCATTTATTTTCGTCAGCAACATTTTTCAGCGCGTCAATAATCGGGCGGCGTTCTTCAGCGTTCATACTGCCGTCAACGTGCGTCATTTGAATTTGGACGCATTTTCGGCGAATTTCGAGCGGCATATCTTGAAAAAATTTTTCTTGAATCTCGGCGTAATGTTTAGTCAGATTTTTTGAGTAAGCAATTTTGGGGCAAAAAGCAACTGCGGTGTGCATAAAATCGGCGTCATCTTCCATTAGCGGCTTAGAATTTACATTCATATTTTTTGAGAGCGCCTTGATACAGCCGACAATTTTTAGCGCGTCGTCAAGGTGAACTTCGTTGCTTTTACTGTAAACGTATTCGCGCAGTGCGGGCGGCAAAGCTCTTTCGTGAACAGTCAAAACCAAAACTTTATAATCTGAAAGGCAACCAAGCTCAATCGCCTGTGCGAAACTGATTTTATAAAATTCCGCGCCGAAAATTTCTTCATTGTCCATAGACCACACGGTTAATTGGCTGTCGTCAGCAGTTTTTTTAGCTTCGGACGAATACATTTTTGGCGTAGCAGTCATATAAATTCGGCGGCGCGCTTGAATATTTTCGTTACTGTGAACCATTGAAAAAATCCGCGCGGTTTTATCTTGATTAAGGTTGCCAGCGGTACGATGCGCTTCGTCGCAGATAACC
>CAJOIB010000128.1 GCA_905234705.1 uncultured Selenomonadaceae bacterium
TACGGGTCATCGCAGTTGCAGAGAACAACTTTGCCGCGAAAAAATTCCCGATAATCATCGTGCCTCAATTCGTTTTCAATGTCCGCAAGCTGTGTATAAAATTCGTCTTTCTTAGCACGAGCGGCGGCAGTCAAATTACTATTTTTCCCCATAATGTTACCTCCGATTGAATTATATTATTTATTGAAGATTTTTCAAGGCGGCGCGTTGACTTTGCAGTTGAATTGCGCTAATATTTTTTTAATACATAGCAAAGGAGATTAAATGTATGAGCGATGTAAAAGATGCGGAGCTGGATTTACAGGCGATTATAAAAAAAGCTGAATCGCAAACAGATTTTCCAGAAGTACCGCTGGACGAATTTCCTGTTCCGACCTATGAAGAGTGGAAAACGGCTTGTATTGAGCTTTTGAAGGGCGCGCCTTTTGAAAAGAAAATGTTTACCAAAACTTATGAAGGGCTCACTTTTTCGCCAATGTATTTCCACAATGACACCGAGCCGATTTTGCCGAAAAATTCTTATCCTGGAATGGGCGATTTTGTGCGCGGCGCAACTGCCAATGTTTATGTCAATGCGCCTTGGGGTATCGCGCAGGCGTGCGATGAAACTTTTCCTGCGGACAATAACGAACTTCTCAAGCACGAAATTGACAAGGGTTCGACAATTTATAACATTAAATTAGACTGCGCGACGAAAAGAAATGTTGACGCGCGCGAATGCGAGCACATTGGCAAAGACGGCGTGAGTTTGACGACCCTTGAAGACGTTGAAACTTTGCTGAAGGATTTGAAACTTGATAAATATCCGCTGTACGTTTACGCGGGTGAAAGTTCCGTTCCGATTATGGCGTTGATAATTGCGGCTGTCAAGAAAAACGGCGGCGACGTTTCAAAACTGCGCGGCTTTATCGGCGCGAATCCTATTGGCGAGTTGGCGGCTAAGGGGAAACTTAATCAATCTTTGGATAAACTTTACGACGAAGCGGCGGCAGCGGCTAAGTGGGCTTTGAAAAATGCGCCCGAACTTAAAACCGCCTTCATTAACAGCGACGTATTTTCTAACGGCGGCGCAAATGACGTTCAAGAATTGGCGTATACAATTTCTGCGGCGGTAAATTATCTCCGTGCGATGTTGGAGCGCGGCTTGACGATTGAAGAGGCGGCTGAACAGATTATGTTTGGCGTGTCGGTTGGAGCAAATTTCTTTATGCAGGTAGCGAAATTGCGTGCGATTCGTCCGATTTGGGCTGAAATTATCAAAGCCTTTGGCGGCAGTGAAAAAGTTCAGCACATTCACGTGCCCTGCTTATTTTTTTAAAACTGTTTACGACCCGTACGTCAACCTGCTCAGAAATACCACTGAATTATTCTCGGCGGTTGTTGGCGGCTTAGATTCGTTTGAAAATGCGCCGTTCGACGAGGCTATTCGCAAGGGCGATGAATTTAGCCGGAGAATTGCGCGCAATATGCAGATTATTTTGCAGGAAGAATTTGGTTTGTTGCAACCGATTGATCCTGCAGGAGGCAGTTGGGCAGTCGAAACTTTGACTAAGCAGATTAAAGAAAAAATCTGGGCGGAGTTCCAAAACATTGAAAGCAAGGGCGGAATTGTGGCGGCTCTCAAGGAAGGTTATCCGCAAACTGAAATTCAAAAAATCCTTGACGCACGTTTGAAAACCATTGAAGGTCGACGCGACCGGATTGTTGGCGTTAATATGTATGCTAATATGACTGAAGAGCGCCTTGACCCGCGCGTTGAAGATTTTGCTGAAAATAAGAAACTTCGCACGGCGGCGATTGAAAAATATCTTGCCGGTGTTAATGCGAAAGACGCGCTCGCGAAAGTTGACGCAAATAATTTTGAGACTGCTATTAACGCGGCAGCGGCTGGTGCGACCATTGCTGAACTTCGTGCGGCACTTGGTACTGGCGAATCCGACGAAGTTAAAACTATCGGCAAACATCGTTGGAGCGAAAAAATTGAACAACTGCGCGAGACTACCGAAAATTACAAGGCGAAAAATAACGATAACGTCAAAATTTTCTTGG